>NZ_JBHXTJ010000006.1:165741-276592 GCF_042677525.1 Streptomyces sp. NPDC127114 | reverse complement strand
GGTGTTCCCCCGGGGTGACCCGCCCGGTGCGCCGCCGGGGGGGGCGCCCACCCCCCGGTTCGCCCGCCCCGCGGCCGGCCCGGCCCCCTGTGCCCCCCCCCGGGGGGGGGGGCCGGCCGTGCCGCCGCCGGAACCCTCCGTCCCGAGACCCTTCCGACTCACAAGGGAAGCAGCTGACGATGGTGACCAGCTCCCGCGCGGGAAAGCCGCGCGTGGCGATCGTCGACGGGCGCTCGACCGGGCGCTATCTGCCGGCCGCGCTGCTGCGGCACGGCATCGAGTGCGTGCACATCCACTCGCCGCACCCCGACGTCCACATGGCGTACGACCCCGAAGGCTTCGTCGACCACGTCCGCCACGACGGCGACGTGGTGGCCACGGCGGCCGCCCTGTGCGGGCACGGGATCATCGCCGTGATCCCCGGCACCGAGTCGGGCGTCGAGCTGGCCGACCAGCTCTCCGCCGAACTCGGCACGCCCGGCAACGGGATGAGCCGGCCGACCGCCCGGCGCAACAAGTACGACATGGTCCAGGCCCTGCGGGACGCCGGACTCGACCACGCGGCCACCATCGTCTCCGCCGACGCCGACGAGATCGTCGCCTGGGCCGAGGCGACCGCCGGCTATCCGGTCGTCGTGAAGCCGGTCTCCAGCTCCAGCACGGACAACGTCGTGGCGTGCTCGACACCGGAGCAGGTGCGCGCCGCCCACGCACGGATCATGGGCGGCACCGACCGGCACGGCATGGTCAACAAGGTCGTGCTCGCGCAGGAGTTCCTGGACGGCGACGAGTACTACGTCAACACCGTCAGCCGTGCCGGCAGGCACCACACCGTGGAGATCTGGCGCTACCACAAGCGCAAGGTCCCCGGCGGCGACTTCATCTACGACTACGACGAGCCGCTGGCACCGGACGACCCGGTCGCCCGGCAGCTGGAGTCCTACGCGCACCGTGTGCTCGACGCGCTGGAGATCCGCAACGGCGCCGGCCACACCGAGATCATGCTGACCGCCCGGGGACCGGTGCTCGTCGAGTGCGGCGCACGCACCGGCGGCGGGCAGATCCCGGAGATCATCACGCGCTGCTTCGGCGTGAACCAGGTGGACCTCCTCGCCCTTTCCGTGGCGGACCCCGACGCGTTCGACGGCCTGCCCACCACCGCGTACCGGTTGCTGAAGCACCCGCGTTTCGTGGCCCTCATCAACCCGAGGGAGAACGGCGTCGTGCCGTCCCACGAGCAGCTGGCTCCGGTCCGCGCACTGCCGTCGTACGCCCACACCGTGATGGCCCATCCGGCGGGCCATGTGCTTCCCCGGACCGTCGACGTCGCGACCTGGCCGGGCTACGTGTACCTCATCGCCGACGATCCCGCGGACACGCTCGCCGACTACCAGGAGCTGCGCCGGATCGAACGTGACCACCTCTACGACAACAGATCCCTCTAGGGAACCCGCCGCCTGCCGAAGGAGTGCCGAAACATGACCACGGACGTCAGCTCGACCGAGGACTACATAGCGCTCGCCGAGCGCTGGGGCGCCAACGACTACGTGCCGCTGCCCGTCGTGCTCACCCACGGAGAAGGCGCCTGGGTGACCGATCTGGACGGCCGGCGCTATCTCGACTTCCTCGCCGGGTACTCCGCGCTGAACTTCGGCCACCGGCACCCCGACATCATCGCCGCGGCCAAGGCACAGCTCGACCGTCTGACGCTGACCAGCCGGATGTTCCACCACGACCAGTTCGCGCTGTTCTGCCGCGAACTCGCCGAACTCACGGGCAACGAGCGGGTCCTGCCCTCCAACTCCGGCGGTGAGGCCGTCGACTCGGCCGTGAAGATCGCCCGGAAGTGGGCCTACCGGGTCAAGGGCGTGCCGGACGGCGCCGCCGAGATCGTCGTCGCCGGCTCGAACTTCCACGGCCGCACCACGACCATCGTCTCCTTCTCCACGGACGCGACCGTCCACGACGGCTTCGGCCCGTACACGCCGGGCTTCAGAGTCGTGCCCTACGGCGACATCGACGCCCTCCGCTCGGCGGTCACCGAGCACACCGCCGCGGTCCTCCTGGAGCCCATCCAGGCGGAGGCCGGCGTCGTCGTCCCGCCGAAGGGCTACTTCACCGAGGTACGCCAGCTGTGCGACGAGACCGGCACGCTGTTCATCGCCGACGAGGTGCAGTCCGGCCTGGCCCGTACCGGCGCGACGCTGGCCCTCGACCACGAGGGCGTCCGCGCGGACCTCTACACCCTCGGCAAGGCGCTGAGCGGCGGCACCATGCCGGTGTCCGCGGTGGCCGGCCGGGCCGACGTCATCGGCGTGCTCAGGCCCGGCGAGCACGGTTCGACCTTCGGCGGCAACCCGCTGGCCGCCGCCGTCGGCCGCGCCGCGGTGAAGCTGCTCGCGACCGGTGAGTTCCAGGAGCGGTCCCGCGAGCTCGGCGCGTACCTGCACGCGCGGCTCGGCGAGCTGGGCAGCGTCGCCGAGGTCCGCGGCCGAGGTCTGTGGGCCAACGTCCGGATCGCCGAGGGCCATCCGAAGGGGCGGCAGGTCTCCGAGGCGCTGCTCGAACGGGGCCTGCTGTGCAAGGTGGCCGAGGAGAACCTGCGGGTATCGCCGCCCCTGGTGATCACCCGCGAGGAGCTCGACCGCGGCATCGACGCCATCGCCGAAGTCCTGGGCTGACGAGGAGCCACGTTGTCCGAGAATGACGGCCCCAGCGGCCAGGGTTCCCCGCAGGACGCCGCCTCCGGCCGGCCTCGCGTCCTCGTCGTCGGCGGCAAGGTCAGGCAGCTGCGCAAGGCCCGGGAGCTGGGCCTCGACGTGGTGCACGCCCAGTACCCGAACGCGTACGGCAGCGAGCACTGGCCGTACGTCGACCAGGCGCTGCTGCTGGACTACTCCGACGTCGACCGGGTCCTGCCGATGGCCCGGGCCCTGCACGAGCAGTACCCGTTCCGCACGGCCGTGACGCTGACCGAGTTCGGGCTGCTCCCGGCGGCCCGGATCAACGAGGCGCTCGGTCTCGCCGGCGAGTCCGTCGAGACCGTGGAACTGCTGCTCGACAAGGCGCGGATGCGGCAGCGCCTCGCCGAGAAGGGCATCAGCCCGGTGGCCTCCGCGGTCGGCCGGTCCACCCAGGACGTCCGGGACTTCGTCGCGGCGCACGGCCTGCCGGTCATCGTCAAGCCGGTCCGCGAGTCGGGCAGTCTGGCGGTGTTCTGCGTCCGCGAGGAGGCCGAGGTGGAGGCGGTCGCCGAGAAGTACCGGTCCCTGAACGACAAGGACTGGGCCCAGGGGGACGTGGCCTTCGCCGACACCTTCCAGGAGTTCCTCATGGAGGAGTACCTGGAGGGCCCGTTGTTCAGCGTGGAGACGCTGAGCTTCGACGGCCGGCACGTCGTCGTCGCGACGACCGGGCGGGAGCTCGGCGGCTCCGGTTTCGCCGAGTTCGGCACGACGGGCTTCGCGGAGATCGGCCTCTCGATGCCGGCCCCGCTCCCGGCCGAGGCGGTGCGCGAGGCCACCCGGCTGGTGTTCGACTTCCTGGACGCGGTGGGGCTCCGCAACGGCCCCGGGCACACCGAGGTCAAGCTGACCCCGCGGGGCCCGCGGATCCTCGAGTCGCACAACCGCATCGGCGGTTACGCGATCAACGAGATGGCCGAACTCGTCTACGGCGTCGACATGGAGCGCTACGCGCTGGCCGCCGGGTTCGGCCTGCTGGAGCCGCTGGACGGGTCGCCCGAGCCGCGTGGCGCGATGGCCCTGCGGTGCCTGCTTCCGGAGCCCGGCCGGGTCGTGGAGGTGACCGGCATCGAGGCCGTGCGCGCGGACCCGGCGTTCGTGAACCTCCACGTGATGGTGGAGCCCGGCGACGTGGTGAACCCGCTGACCTGGAACGAGGACATCGGCGGTTACGTCGTGGCCCGGGGCGCCGACGCCACCGAGGCGATCGCCCACAGCAGGCGTCTCGCCGAGCTGGTCCGGGTGCGGACCGAGCCGGCGGGGTGAGCGCCGGCCAGGCGAGTGGCGCCGATGCTTGAGAGGGGCGGCCGGGCGGTCCCGGCCGCCCCTTCGGCTGCCTGAGGAATAACTGTCAGGAAGCTTTACTAACGCCTCCGGTGGCGGCAGCATGTCATGCGCCCATCACATCCCCCACTCCCCTCCGGAGGTGGCGCATGGCACGACGGCGCACGCTCCCGGCCGCCCTCGCGGCGGCCCTCACCGCGCTCGCCCTGACCCTGCTCGGCGCGTTGTCCTCACCGGCGCCCGCCCAGGCGGCGGCCGGCTGGACCCTGCGATGGGCGCCCGACGCCGCGACCCACGGCCTCGGGGCCTTCGAGACCGTCGAGGACGACCGGGCCGACTCCCACCCCGGCGGACAGCCGCACATCAAGGTCGCCGGTGACGCCTACCGCTTCGACATGCACATGGTGGACCGGGACACCGCGACCGACCGGCAGCGGCAGGAGGTGACGGGCAACCGCACCTCGTCGACCTCCTACCTGTCCTGGAAGCTCGGCGAGACCTGGCGCGTGACGTACTCGATGTACATCCCCAGCTCGCTGATGGCGACCACGACCTTCACCCACGTCATGCAGACCAAGCAGCCCGGCAGCGGAACCTCCCCCATCACGGTCACCTCGCTGCGCCGCGTGAACGGCAGGCAGACCATCGAGCACAAGGTCTTCGACGGCGACGTCCTCGTCGGCCGCACCGACCTCGTGCCGCTGCAGGACAAGTGGATCGACATCGAGTACGAGATCAGGATCGGCGACGGCACGGACGGCGCCGTGCGCTGGGTGGTCAGGAGCGGCGGCACCACCGTCGTCGACGCCACCAGGACCGGCGTCGACACCTTCCTCGCCGACCGGGTGCGCCCCAAGTGGGGCATCTACCGCTCCCTCGGCGACACCTCCGGCTCCCTGCGCGACACCTACCTCCTGCTGCGCGGCCTCCGCGCCTACCAGCTGACCGACTCCGCCCCGGCCCCCGGCCCCGAGACCCTGCTCTCCCAGGGCAGGCCGGTCACCGCCTCCTCCACCGAGGCGGCCGGACTCGAGGCCGCCAAGGCCGTCGACGGACGGACGGACACCCGCTGGGCCTCCGCCGAGGGAACCGACCCGCAGTGGCTCCGCGTCGACCTCGGCGCGCCCGCCGCCCTCTCCCGCGTCCGCCTCGACTGGGAGGCCGCCTACGCCCGCGCCTACCGCGTCCAGGGCTCGCTCGACGGCACCACCTGGACCGACCTCCACGCCACCACGACCGGCGACGGCGGCACCGACGAGACGGCCGTGACCGGCACCGCCCGCTACGTCCGGGTGTACGGGACGCAGCGCGCCACCCCGTACGGCTACTCCCTCTGGGAGTTCAAGGTCTACGGCACACCTCCGGGGGCGTGACCGACGGCACTGCGACCGAAGTCCTAGGCCATGGCGGTCTCCTGATCGGGCGGCAGGCCGACGCGGAGCCCCGATCGGCTGCGTACGGTGGGCGCATGACCATCGACCTCGACGCCTACTTCGCCCGCATCGGCTGGACCGGCGAGCGCCGGCCCACACGGGACGTGCTCACGTCCGTGCACCGCGCCCACATCACCGGCATCCCGTTCGAGAACCTGGACCCGGTGCTCGGCAGCGCGCCCTCGCTCGCACTGCCGGACCTCGAGGCCAAGCTCGTCCACGGAACCCGCGGCGGCTACTGCTACGAGCACAACACCCTGCTCGCCGCGGTGCTCAGGGCGCTCGGCTTCGAGGTCACCCTGCTGACCGCGCGCGTCCTCGTCGGGGCCCGGCCCGGCGACGTCCGGCCCCGGACCCACATGCTGATGCTGACCGAGGTGCCCGGCGAGCCCGTGCCGTACGTGACCGACGTCGGCTTCGGCAGCATCGGCGCCCTCCTCGAACCGATCCCGCTGACCGCCGGCACCGAGGCGTACGACACCCCCCGCCGCCACCGGCTGGTCCGCGCACACCAGGACGGGCCGCTGGAGACGTGGACGCTCCAGGCGCACGGCGCGGAGACCGACGGCTGGGACGACCAGTACGCCTTCACCGTCGAACCCTTCGAACGGCCCGACTACGAGGTCATCAACTGGTACATCGCGACGCACCCGCGCTCGCCGTTCGCCCGCGCCGTCTACGCCCAGCGCACCACCGACGACACCCATCTGTCCCTCGCCGGCCGGACCTTGACGGAGACCGCGGCCGACGGCACCCGCAAGGAGCGCGAACTCGCCGACGCGGACGAGGTGCTGGCGGTCCTCCGGGCGGACTTCGGCATCTTGCTTCCCGAGGGCACCCGGCTCCCCGAGTAGTTCCACGCGCCGCCGCGCGAGGCGCGGTTGACGGGGACGACGGCGAACCGGGACGGTGACCCGCATGGGAAGAGACCGCCGACTGCTCACGCTGCTCGTCTGCCTGGTCCTGGGCGCCGGCCTGACCGCGGCCGTGATCGGCGCCTCGGGCGACGGCGGCGGTCACCGCACGGACTCCGCCGGGCCCGTGCCCGACGACCACGTCGACATCCGGGACGTGCCGCACGCCGCCGTCCCGGCGCCGCGGCCCGGCCCCGACGCGTCCACCGGCACCGTCACCGTCGACTGCGGACGTAACGAGGAAGGCCACTACAACCAGGACAACCTCGTCGTCTCCCCGGGCCTGCCCGGCGGCGCCCACCACACCCACGCCTACGTGGGCAACCTCTCCACCGACGCCCTGTCGACGGACCGGAGCCTGGCCGCCGCGGCCACCACCTGCCGGGGCGGCGACCGCTCCACGTACTACTGGCCGGTGCTCCGCCGGACCGACCGGCCCGCGACGGAGCCGTACGAGCGCGCCGCGGGCCACGGCAACGCCGGGCGCGTCCTCCGACCGGCCGAGGTGCGCGTCGAGTTCCGCGGCAACCCCGTCGGCCGGGTCGTCCCCCTGCCGCGCTTCCTGCGCGCCCTGACCGGCGACGCCGTCGCCCTCACCGCGCGCAGCGACGAGAACGTCCGGGCCCGCTGGGGCTGTGCGAGCCTTCCGGACCGCTTCACCACCCGCTACCCGCGCTGCCCCGAAGGCGACCGGCTCACCCGTACCCTCGTCTTCCCGAGCTGCTGGAACGGGCTCGACACCGTCAACCCGACCCGTACCCACCTGGTGTTCCCGGCGGCCAACGGAGTCTGCCCGTCCGACACCTTCGCCGTCCCCGAGCTGCGCCTCGTGCTCGGCTACGACCTGCCGTCGCCCACCACGCCCATCGCGCTCGACTCCTTCCCCGAGCAGCGGCACAGCCCCAGGACCGACCACGCCATGTTCGTGAACGTCATGACGGACGCCCGCATGGCCGAGGTCGTACGATGCCTCAACTCCGGCCGCCACTGCGCCATGTGACGCGCACCACATGAACCGCGGCGCCGTGGGCCACGTGTCCGGCACGACGACACAGCCGACATCCGACGGAGCTGGTGAGTATGGCCGGACCCCTGTGGCCCCGCGGCAGGCGGGGCGCGACCGACGAGGCGCTGATCAGGACGGTGTACGAGGAGCACGGCCGGGCCCTGCTCGCGTACGCCACCCGCCTGACCGGCGACCGGGCGACGGCCGAAGACGTCGTGCAGGAGACCCTCATCAGGGCCTGGCGGCATGCCGACGCCCTGGTCAACGGCAAGGGCTCGGTCCGCGGCTGGCTGCTCACCGTCGCCCGCAACATCGTGATCGACCGGCAGCGGGCCAGGGCCGCGCGCCCCGCCGAGGTCGCCGAGTCGCCCGCGACGCCCCCGGTCGAGGACGACCACGCCGACACGGTCGTCGACACCATGGCGGTGCTCGGCGCGCTCGACCGGTTGTCGCCGGAACACCGCGACGTGCTCACCGAGCTGTACTACCGGGAACGCAGCGTCGCCGAGGCCGCCGATACCCTCGGCATTCCGGCCGGGACGGTGAAGTCGCGCTCGCACTACGCCTTGAAGGCGCTGCGCGAGAGTTTCGGATCAGAGAGCCGTCCGGGCGCTGCGCGGCGGCCCGCGGGACTCAGGGAGGTGGTCGCGTGAACCGGCAGCGGCACGAGGAAGAGGTCCTGCTCGGCCCGTACGTGCTCGGCGTCCTCGACGAGGCCGAGTCCCGGCGCGTCGAGACCCACGTACGGGACTGCGGACCGTGCCGGGAGGAGGTGGCCGCCCTGCGCGAGATGGAGACGGCGCTCGGCGAGGTGCCGCCGGAGGCGTTCCTGGACGGTCCGCCCGAGGGCGGCGACCTGATGCTCCAGCGCACCCTGCGGCAGATGCGGACCGAACGCACGGGCGGTCGCCGCCGCCGCGGGGCCCTCGTCGGCCTCGCGGCGGCGGCCGCGCTCGCCGGGGTGTTCTGGGCGGGCACGGCCACCTCCGGCGGTGCGCCGCCCGTGGCCCTGCCCACGCCGCCCGCACCGACGGCCACGGCCACCCCGGCGCCACCGCCGCCCGGAACCAGGGTCGCCTCGGCGACCGACGCGGCCAGCGGCGCCCGGATGACCGTACGCGTCACCCCGGCGGCGGCCTGGGTGCGGGTCCACGCGGCGGTCTCCGGGCTGCCGCCGGGCGAGCGCTGCCGACTGGTCGTGGTGGGCCGTGACGGCGGCGAGACCACGGCCGGCAGCTGGGTCGTGGGCGCCGGGGAGCACGCGGGCGAGGGCAAGGGCGTCGCACTCGACGGCGCCGCGGCGGTCGATCCGAAGGACGTGCGCGCCGTCGTGGTCGAGAACGAGGCGGGCAGGCGCTTCGTGACGGTGCCGATGCCCGCGTAGCGCACGCAGTACGGGGGAGCGGAGCGCCGGTCGGGCCAGCGGGTCCCGCCGGCGCTCGCGCGTCTCCTGACGGCCGTCGGGAAAATTTTCCGGAGCCGTTGAACCGGCTCCCGAGGGGCCACGTGTTTCCGGTGCCGACAGACACCGACGAAGCATCGGAAACGGGGAGTTGTCATGATGAACCCGCGCAACCTCACTCTCGCCGCAGCCGCGACCGCCCTGCTGCTCGGGGCCACGGCCTGTGGCACGCAGACGGCGGACGGGGGAGACGGCGCCCAGCCCCCGGCGGGCGCCCAGGCCGCTGCCAGGCCCGCCACCGACGGCTACGGTGCCGGCGCCGCCGGCAGCGGCGCGGCCACCGCCTCCGGGCCGCTGTCGGTCCGCACCGACGCGACGCTCGGCCAGGTCGTCACCGACGCGGCCGGTTTCACGCTCTACCGCTTCGACAAGGACACCGCCAAGCCCTCCCGCTCCGCCTGCGCCGGCGACTGCGCCAAGGCCTGGCCGCCCGTGCCCGCGGGCGACACCCAGGCCGGCGGCCTGGACCCCGCCCTGATCGGCTCGGTCAAGAGGGCCGACGGCGTCACCCAGCTGACCGTCGCCGGCCGGCCCGTCTACCGGTTCGCCAAGGACACCGCGCCCGGCCAGACCAACGGCCAGGGTGTCGGAGGAACCTGGTTCGCCGTCACGCCGCAGGGCGGAAAGGCCGGCACCGCCGCCGCACCGGGCGGAGGGACGGCACTGCCCCCGCTGTCGCTCGCCGACGACGACGAGCTCGGCAAGATCATCCGCGACGGCAGGGGGCGCACCCTGTACCGCTTCACCAAGGACACCGCCTGGCCGATGAAGTCCAACTGCCTGGGCGCCTGCCTGGAGAAGTGGCGCCCCGCCAAGCCGGTCGACGTCAACAAGGTCCAGGGCATCGACCCCGGGAAGCTGAGCGTCTACACCCGCCCGGACGGCACCAAGCAGCTCGCGATCGACTGCTGGCCGCTCTACTGGTTCACCGGCGACAAGACCCCCGGCGACACCGACGGCCAGGGCGTGGGCGGCACCTGGTTCACCGTGTCCGCCGACGGCAAGCTGGTGAAGTGACCGACCGGAGGCCGTCTCCCGTACCGGCGGGCGGTCTCCCGCCAGGCCGGAGGCCTCCCGCCCGCCGGAGGCCTCCCGCACCGGCCGCGCGTCCGGGAACGCCCTGACCGGCGGAAAGTCTCCGCCGCTCTGGTCGAGCCATGGCCCGCTGCGTACACTCCACCCTCGATGCGACACGGCGCGGTGATCCGCATCGAGGAGTGGGAGGGCGTGCGTATGGCAGCGGAACCGGTTCCCCGGCGCGAAGTGGTCACGCGCCGCCCCGGGAGCACGCCCGCGCCCACGGCGTACCGGCCGGCGCCCGAGCCGCCCCGCACCCTCACACCGGCCGCCGACGCGCGGGTACGACGGCTCGTCCGGCGCCAGCTCCGGGCCGGGCTCGCCACCGCCGGGGCGCTCGCGCTGCTCGTCGGCACCCTGCCGCTGCTCTTCCGCCACCTTCCCGCGACCGGCCTCGGCCCGGTACCGGCCGTCGTCGTCTGGGCCGTGCTCGGCGTCGCCGTGTACCCGCTCCTCCTGCTCCTCGCCGGCCGCTACGTCCGGCGCGCCGAGCGCAACGAGCGGGACTACCTCCGGGCCGTCGAAGGGTCCTGAGCGGTGTCCCGCGCGGCGGCGGCCGAGGCCGCCGAGTGAACCAGCCCTACGGCGTGGCGGCCGTCTCCGCCGTGATCGTCACCACGGTCGCGGTCGGCGCCCTCGGCCTGCGCATCTCCCGCACCACCTCCGACTTCTACGTGGCCTCGCGCAGCGTCCCCGCGCGCCTCAACGCGGCCGCCATCAGCGGCGAGTACCTGTCCGCGGCCTCCTTCCTCGGCATCGCCGGACTCGTGCTCGCCCAGGGCGTGGACATGCTGTGGTTCCCCGTCGGATACACCGCCGGATACCTGGTCCTGCTCGCGTTCGTCGCCGCCCCGCTGCGCCGCTCCGGCGCGTACACGCTGCCCGACTTCGCCGAGGCGCGCCTGGAGTCCCGGGCGGTGCGGCGCGCCGCGGGACTCCTCGTCGTGGTCGTCGGCTGGCTGTACCTGCTGCCCCAGCTCCAGGGCGCCGGCCTCACCCTCGGCACCCTCACCGGACTGCCCGCCTGGTCCGGCGGGATCGTCGTGGCCGTCGTGGTCGCCCTGTCCGTCGCGGCGGGCGGCATGCGCAGCATCACCTTCGTCCAGGCCTTCCAGTACTGGCTGAAACTGACGGCCCTGCTGGTGCCGCTGCTGTTCCTGCTGTTCGCCTGGTACGCCGACGGCCGCCCCGCCCCGGCCCTCGACGAACCTCCCGGATTCCGCAGGCACAGCGAGGTCCGCGTCGACGACGGCGTCACCCTGCGGATCGGCGAACCGCTGCGGGTCACCGTCACCGGCACCGTCGACGGCCGCCGCCACGACGGCGAACCGGTCGACCTGGCACCCGGCCGCCACCGGGTAGACGCCGGCACCGTCCTCGGCTTCCCCGCCGGCAGCCCCGTGCCCGAGCGGTCCACCGCCGCGGCGGACGGAGGCACGTCCACCGGCTGGGCCGAACCCCGGGGCCGGGCGGGCGAGGAGCATCCGCTGTACGCCACGTACGGACTGATCTTCGCGACCTTCATGGGCGCCATGGGCCTGCCGCACGTCGTGGTCCGCTTCTACACCAACCCCGACGGCCGGGCCGCCCGCCGCACCACCGTCGTCGTCCTCGGCCTGGTCGGCGCCTTCTACCTGCTGGCACCGCTGTACGGGGCCCTCGGCCGCGTCTACGCCCCGGACCTGCTGCTCACCGGGAACACCGACACGGCCGTGCTCATGCTGCCCGACCGGCTGATCGGCGGCACCGCGGGCGACCTCCTCGGCGCCCTGCTCGCCGCGGGCGCCTGCGCCGCGTTCCTGTCCACCGCCTCCGGCCTCACCATGGCCGTGGCCGGGGTCCTCACCCAGGACTTCCTGCCCTCGCCGCGCGGCGTACGGCACTTCCGGCTCGCGGCCGGCCTCGCCGTGGCCGTGCCCGCCGCCGGGCACGTCGTGGTCCAGGGCCTGTCCGTCGCCAACGCCGTCGGCCTGGCCTTCGCGGTGGCCGCCTCCTCCTTCTGCCCGCTGCTGCTGCTCGGCATCTGGTGGCGCCGGCTCACCGCCGCGGGCGCCGTCGCCGGCATGGTCACCGGCGGCGGAGCCGCGCTCACCGCCGTCTTCGCCACCGTCATGGGCGGCCCCGACTCCGGATGGCCGCGCGCACTGCTGGCCTGGCCCGCCGTGTGGACCGTGCCGCTGGGCTTCCTCACCATGATCCTGGTCTCGCTGGCCACCCCGAAGGGCGTACCGGCCGGCACCGACGCGATCATGGCGCGCCTGCACCTGCCCGAGGCGCCCGCGCCCGTACCGCCCGCCGCATCCTGGAAGTCGCGCCGATGACCCTGCTGTTGCTGCTGCTCTGCTGCGCCGTCGTCGGCGCGGTCTGTTTCGCCGCCGGAGCCGCCTACGTGCGGGGCGCCGGCTACGTCCTCGGCGCCGGGTACGTACGGGGCGCCGGGCGCCGCAGCCGCGCACGCGGGCACGCCGGCGACCCGGACAGCGTGGAACGCGCCACCTTCCAGACCCTGCACACCGCGTCGCTCGCCGCCCCGCCGCTGCGGGCCGGACTGAGCGCCGACACCGCCCGCAAGGCGGTGCGCCGGCTGCGCCTGCTGCTCGGCACCCAGTCACTGGCGCTCACCGGGCTCGACGGCGTGCTCGCCTGGGAGGGCGGCGGCGAACACCACGGCGAGCAGCTCGCCGCGCAGGTCACGAAGGCCGTGCAGGCAGGCCGCACCCGCAGCTTCTCCGTGGACTGCGACCGCGCGGACTGCGCCGTCCGCTTCGGGGTGGTCGCGCCGCTGACCGCGGGCGGCCGGCCCAAGGGCGCCCTCGCGGCCTTCGGCACCCACGACTCGGCCGCCGTCGCCCGGGCCACCGAGGAAGTGGCCCGCTGGGTGTCGGTCCAGCTGGAGCTGGCGGAGCTCGACCGGGCGCGCAGCAGCCTCATCGAGGCGGAGATCCGCGCCCTGCGCGCGCAGATCTCCCCGCACTTCATCTACAACTCCCTCGCCGCCATCGCCTCGTTCGTCCGCACCGACCCGGAGCGGGCCCGCGAACTGCTCCTGGAGTTCGCCGACTTCACCCGCTACTCCTTCCGCAGGCACGGCGAGTTCACCACGCTCGCCGAGGAGCTGAACTCGATCGAGCAGTATCTGGAGCTGGTCCGCGCCCGGTTCGGACGGCGACTCCAGGTCACCCTGCAGATCGCGCCCGAGGTGCTGCCGGTCGCGCTGCCGTTCCTCTGCCTCCAGCCGCTGGTCGAGAACGCCGTCAAGCACGGCCTCGAGGACTCCGTCGAACGCAGCCTCATCACCATCGTCGCCGTCGACGAGGGCGCGGTGGCACGGGTCAGCATCGAGGACAACGGCGTCGGCATGGAACCCGAGCGGCTGCGCCGCATCCTGCACGGCGAGGGCGGACCCACCACCGGGATAGGACTGCGCAACGTCGACGAACGGCTGCGCCAGGTCTACGGCGATAACGAGGGCCTGGTCATCGAGACCGCCGTCGGCGCCGGCATGAAGATCACCCTCCGCATCCCCAAGTACCACGCGGGCGTCCACGCCCACGCCCCGGCCGGCCGCGACGGCTGAGCCGCGTCCGGGCCCGCGAGGGACCCGGACGCGACGGGAACACCGCCTACCGTGCCTGGTACTCCTGGCGCAGCGACTCCAGGATGTCGGCGGCCTCCGGCAGGCCCGCGGCGCGGCAGCGGGCCGCCGCGGCCGTCAGCCGGGTGACGGCCGCGGCGTGGCGCTCCAGGCCGTTGCCCTCGATCAGGGCCGCGATCCGCACCGCCTCGGCGCGCGGCACCTCGCCGTCCTCCCCGCCCCGCTCGTGGGCGGCGACGGCGGCCTCCGCGGCCACCAGCGCCTCGGGGAAGCGCCGGGCCTCCGCGAGCACGCGTGCACGCCGGTAGTGCACCGAGCCCTGCTCGTACCAGAGGGGGAAGTCGGCGGACTCCTCGGGCACGGCGGCGAGCAGCGCGTCGGCCCTGCCCAGATGCTCCAGCGCCTCGTCCAGGCCCTCCTCCTCGCGGGCGAGTACGGTGAGACGGGCGAACTCGCGCATCATGTGGGCGATCAGCGGCGGGTTCGGGGCCTCGGCGTGCGAGGCCACCGCGCGCTCGTAGGCGGTCGCCGCCGCGTCCCAGCGGTCGGCCAGCGCCAGGGTGACCGCCGCCTCCGCCGCCACCAGCGTGTGCACGGCGCGGTCGTCCTGCCACTCCGCGACGACGTCCGCGAGCCTCAGGAACTCCTCGGCCGCCGGCAGGAACTCCTCCAGGTCCCGCAGGCCGCGGCCCAGCGTCAGCCGCGCCTGGGCGAGCATCCGCTCGTCGAGCGACGCGGCCGCCTCGTCGGAGAGGACCGACTCCAGTACGGCGACGGCGTCGGCCTGCTGCCCGCCGCGCGCCAGTACGTCGGCGAGCTGGAGCCGGATCTCCGTGGCCTCCTCCGGCTCTTCTGCCTGGTCGAACCGCGCGGCCGCCTCGGACAGATGGCGCACCGCGGCGCCGAAGTCGCCCAGGTGCGAGGCTGCGTGACCGAGCAGCGCGTACGACGGGGCCATCGGGAAGTCGGCGTCGTCGTGGCGCACGGCGTCGCCGATCGCCTCGTGCAGCAGCTCCACCGCCTCCGCGGGCTCCTGCCTGGCGAGCAGGAACTGCGCGAGCAGACACCGCGGCCGGGTGCCGCGCCAGGGCCGCCCGGAGGCAGCCACGTCGGCGAGGGCCGCCCGCAGCTCCGCCTCGGCCACGGCGAAGTCGCCGCGCCGCCCGGCCAGGTCCGCGGCGTACTGCCGCGCGTTGGCCGCCTGGTGGGGCACGGACAGCCGCTCGGCCTCCGACCGCAGCGTCCCGGCGAGCTCCTCGAACCGCGCGACGGCGGCGTCGGAGGGCTCCGGCAGCTGCCGCAGCACCTCGCGGTAGCCGCTGTAGGCGGCCGCGTTCAGGACGATCAGGTACTGGAGGACCCGCGCCCTGGCGACGTCGTACCCGTCGTGCACGGACGCGGCCTCACCGGCACCGGGCCGCTCGCCCGTGAGCGGGGCGTCGGCCTTCAGCCGCTCGGCCTCGCGCAGCACCGCGTCGACCTCGGCCCGCACCACCTCGGGGTCACGCCCGTCCGCGTCCGGGTCAGGCCCGTCCGCGTGCGGGGCACGTCCTTCGGCGTCCGGCGTACGTCCTTCCGCGTCCGGACCGGCCTGCGTCTCGCTGCCCGTCTCCTGCTCCGCCACCTCGGCGGCGCCCCAGGCCAGGGCCCGGGCCCGTGCGGAGAGCGCGTGCCAGGGCATGCCGACGCGGGCGTACAGACCGGCCGCCCGGTCGAGCTCGGCGGCGAACTCGACGCGCCGGTCCGCCACGCCGAACCGGGACGCGCGGTGGTCGGCGAGCTCGGCCTCCAGGAGCTCCGGCGGGCCGAGGCGGTGGTCGTGCGGGTCCGGCGCGCCGCCGTCCGCGATCCGCTCCTCGACCCGGTCCCACAGCCGGCGTTCCGACGGCCGGCCCTCACCGGCCAGCCGGCGCGCCTCCTGCACCAGCTCGACGAAGTGCTCCGGGATCTCGACGACGGCCGCCGACGCACGGGCGGCGGCACCGGGCACGCCGGCGGCGGCACCGGGACCCGCGGCCGGGCGGGTCACGGAGGTGCGCAGACCGAGCGGCAGCGGCTCGTCGAGCAGCGGAGCACGGCCGAGCCGCTCCCGGCGCCGGTCGCCGACCGCCGTGGTGCCGTTGCGCGCGTCGAACGCGGCGGCCAGCGGGCCGGCTTCCGAACGGACGTGGCCGAGGAGTTCGTCCGCCGTCCAGTTCCGGCCGGGCGGACCCGCGACCGCGGTGTCGCCGAGACCGTCCGCCACGATGCGGGCGAGCAGCACCTCGACGCCGGTGAGGAAGCTCAGCCGGGCCAGCGGCGCGCCGCTCGCCTCGAACAGCCCGCGGTTCTCCGCGAGGATCTCCAGGCCCCGCCCCTCGTTCCGGGACAGCGCGCAGAACTCCAGGTGCAGGCCCACCTCCTCCTGCATGCCGGTGTTGCCCCGGACCCGGCGGTAACCGGTGAGGTGGTGGGAGCGGGCCTCGTCCACGCGGCCGGTGCGCAGCAGCGGCAGCAGGGCGCGTGCCTGACTCGACTGGGGCTCCTCGGAGCAGCCCTGGGAACCGTCGAGCACGGGACCCCAGACGTCCAGGGCACCCTCGTCGTCGCCGGCCGTCAGCCGGTGCCAGGCGATGTTCCGGATCTCGCAGGCCTCGCAGTCGCTCAGGTCCGTGCGCGGCCGGGTCACCCACAGGTCGTACGCGTCGGCGACGCCCACGCCGGTGTGCGCGGCGACGTGATGGCCCATGGCCGCCACCGGCTGCATGCCGTGCCCGGCCGTCTCGTACCGCTCGCGCATCCGGTCGATCCAGCCCCGGACCGTGGCCAGCGGCACCTCGGGCACCTGGAGCAGGGACGTCGTCACCCACTTGAAGCGCCAGAAGACCTGGTGGGCCTCCCACTCGCTGAACGACTCGGGAGCGGTGTCCCACAGCTTCAGCAGCCGGGCGAACGCGACCGGCGACTTGCGGTGTTCGCCGGTGAACTCGTACGAGGTCATCAGCTCCAGGAGCGCGGTGACGAGCACGTCCGGCTTGTCGAAGACCTCGGCCGCCTCCACCAGCTCCTCGGCGGTGACGGTGCGCTGCAGGCCGTGCGGGCGCTCGTGGTTCTCCCGCAGCGCCTCGAACACGGCCTCGGGGGTGTCCAGCATCTACAGTTCCTTCCGGGGCTCGGTGCCGGGGTCGCCGGGGGTGTCCGTACCGGCCTGGTGCATGGCGTGGCTGAGCAGGCCCATGAAGGCCCGGTTGAGCAGGGCGCTCTCGCTCGCCTTGAGCGGGCGGCGGCTCAGCAGCAGTGCCTGGCCGTACAGCGCCTCGGCCGTGGTCACGGCGAGGCCGCGCTCGGTGATCGTGACGGCCTGCCGGACCAGCGGGTTGAGGTGGTTGAGGACCAGCTGCGCGCGCGGCGTCTCGTTCCGCAGCGAGCCGAGGATGTCCGCCCACAGCCCGTCGCTGTCGGCGGCGAGGCTCGACCGGGTCCGCTCGTGCCGCGCCTCGCGGTTGTCGAGCAGCAGCGCGGGCGCGGTGACCGGCTGGAAGTCCCGCAGCACCACGTCGCAGTCGTGGACGCCGACGGTCTCCCGGGCCACCGCGAGGAAGCCCGCGGCGCGCAGCTCGGCGGTCGGGTCCACGGCGTCGAGGTGCGCGGTCACCGTGGCCGGATCGAGGTCGGTGACGGCCGTGCCGGGCCGGATCTCCGGCAGCCGGAGCACCAGGTCCCGGTCGTAGGTGTAACCGCCGTTGACGACACCGAGGCCCGCGGCCGCGGCGATCGGCGCGACCTGACGGAACTCCTCCACGCTGCGGGTGACGAGCAGCGTCGGATGGGTCCGCGCGAACTCCTCCAGCGTGACGTTGCCGTCGGTCGTCTCGAACGGCAGCCAGGGCAGCACGATCCGCAGCAGCTCGTCGTCGTAGCGGGCCAGCGCCTTGACGGCGAGGTGGTGGGTGTCGATGAAGCGGTGCAGCAGCGCCGGGTCGCTCGCGGCGAGCCCGGTCAGCCAGTCGCGGATCCGCTCGCCGAGCGCGTCCCGCACCGCCGACAGGGTGCCGTCCTCGTACAGCGACTCCCGGGACGCGGTCGGCCGCAGGCTGGTCGTATCGACCACGCAGCGCACGAAGAACGCCCAGTCCGGCAGCAGTTCGGGCGCCTGGTCGGTCAGCAGCATGCCCTTGAGGTGCACCCGGTGGCCGGCCCGCTGCGCCGGACTCACCGCGGTCGGCAGCACGTAGGCCACACCGCGCAGCCCGGCCGCCGGGAGGTCGAGGTCGATGGTGTCGAGCGGCGTGAAGTCGAAGAGCGTGCGGCAGTACGCGGTCAGCGCCTCCCGGCGGGCCAGCGGGGAGCGGTGCTGCTGCTCCCACGGCGGCGTGTCGTTGATCCGGTGGCTCTCGCCGCGCGGGCCGACGACGGTCACCTCGTGCCGCAGCAGCCCGCCGTAGTGCCGGGCCAGCGCGACGACCTGCTCCGGGCTCGTCCACTCCGCGTTGTCGGCGCGCGGGGTGAGGCGCACGGTGGTGCCCGGCTCGGGCACCGCCGACGCCGGCAGCGTACGGATGGTGTAGCGGCCGTCGGAGTGGCCCCGCCACTCGACGGCCGGGGCCGCGGGGTCGACCGCCGACCGGCTGAGCACCGTGATCTCGTCGGCCACCACGAAGCAGGCGAGCAGACCGATGCCGAACTGTCCGATGAACTCGCCGCGCGCCGCGTCCAGTCCGGCGCCGTCGAGACCGCCGTCGGCGGTCCGCTTGGAGCTGCGCCCGATGGTCGCGAGGAAGCGGTGCACGTCGGCCTCGGTCAGACCGATGCCGGTGTCCGTGACGGTGAGGGTGTCACCGGTGCGCACGGTGATGCTGCCGGGCGCGCCGGGCACGGCCGCCTGACGTGCCGTGATCGCGTCGACGGCGTTCTGCAGCAGCTCGCGGAGGTAGACGCGCGGGCTGGAGTAGAGGTGATGGGAGAGCAGGTCGACCAGGCCGCGCAGATCGACCTGGAAGGTGTGGGCGGTCTCGGTCCGGTTCGGGTGGGACACCTGGATGACGTCTTTCTGACGGTACGACGGTCGGTACGGCCGTACGGAGGGAGTACGGAAGGCCCCGGGAACGGGGGAGGGGCCGCGGGCTCAGCGGCCGGCGGCGGAACGCTGCCTGCGGTAGGCGGCGGCCGGGTCGTCGTCGAGGTAGTTCCAGGGGAACTCGGTGACCCGGCCCTCGGTCGCCTCGAAGCACTCGCGCGCGGCGGCCCGCTCCCCGGCGAGCGAGAAGGCCATGGCGAAGCTGTTGAGCACCTGCAGCCGGCCGGTGCGCGGACCGAAGTCCGCGTGCCGGTAGGAGTGGTCGGCGGCCTGCTGCAGCGACGCCACCACCTCCGGGCCGCGGATGTACGCGACGCCCGGATCCGCGTCCAGGGCGAGCCAGTGCTCGATGTGCGCGAGCGCGACGAGCTGGCCGAGCGGAGTGCCGGCGGGCGCGCCGAAGGCGGACTCCCGCGCGAAGGAGTGCATCTCCTCGTGCGAGCCGCCCCACTTCTCGCAGACCTGCTGCAGACGCTGCTGGTGCGCGCCCAGGTGGTACGGGTCGCGGCGCACCGCCGCCTCGAACCGGCGCCGCGCGACGACCGGGCCGACCTCGAGGCCGCGGCCCGTCATCAGCAGGCCGTACCACGGCGACGTCCACGCCGGCTCGCGCTCGGCCACCTCGTACAGCCAGGACTCGGCCGTCCGCAGCCGCTCGTGGAACACCTCGAACTGCTCCCGCGAGACGTGCTGCGCCCTCATGCCGGTCCGGGCCTCCCAGCCCCAGCAGACCTGGCGCAGCCCCGCGACCAGCCTCGGCAGCGCCGCGTCCGGCTCCGCTTCGAGCACCCCGGTGATCCACCGCTCCACGCCGGCGGTCTCCGCGGCGGCCATCAGCAGCTCCGCACGGTCCGCGCTCTCGGGCCGGGCTTCCAGGACCGCCCGCAGGGAAGGCCAGTCGGCCGCCTCGGCGGCCTCCCGGGCGCGCGTCACCTCGGGATCGCCGGAGTCCCGCTCCAGGGTCGCACCGGGCCGGCCGGTCCATTTCCCCAGAGTGAGCCCCCACTCACGAAGCAATGCCATGTCCCCACCCCTTGCCATGTCGAACGGGCAGGTCAGAGATCACCTCCCCGGTGGAGTAGTGACTATCACGCGCGGCCGACATTCGCACGGCGGTATCCACAGGCCTGCCAGGCCGGGCCCGGAAGCCCTGGTCACACCACGGGTCGGGCCATGAACAGGGCCTTCTCGCCGGCCGACGCGGTGCCGTCGTAGAGGCTCGTGTCGAGACCGCAGAAGGCGAATCCCATCCGGAGATAGGCGCGGACGGCGGGCGCGTTGACGTTGCTGACCTCCAGCCAGACGTGGCCCGCCCCGCACTCCCGGGCGAAGTCGAGTGCGTGGCCCATCAGGGTCCGGCCGATGCCCCGGCCGCGCCAGGCCGGTGCGACCTCGATGTCACGGACGGTGAGACGCGCGTTCCACGGTTCGAAGGAGGTCGCCACGAAGCCGCACAGCTCCTCGCCCGCGACGGCGACCACGGTCCGGCGCGCCGGGAGACCGCCGACCGCGTCCCCGGACCCGTCGTCCTCGCCGTCGCCGTCCGCGCTGTCGTCCCCGCCCTCCTCCCCGTCGTCGGGGAAGACCTTGTGGAGCGGCGGGTCCACCGGCACCGGGAGGATCGTGAACCCGCCGTCGGTCACCATCACTTCGTACACCGTGTCCGTGCTGAACGAGCTGTCGAGCGCCTCCATGGCGGCGCCGTCCTCCGGGCGCGCGGGCCGGTAGACGACGGTTCGTACGGATTCCGTGGACCTGTCCATGATCCGACCGTACCTCCCGTCCCCGGTGGGAGAACCGGGCCGCCCGACGCGACGGCGCCCGTCGCACCGGACTCCCGGAGGACGCGCGCGCGGGCTAGACTCCGCGGCCGGACTCCCGGGGAGGGGCCGCTTTCGGCCTTCTCGAAAATTCCCCGGCGTTTTCCGTTATCCGGCGGGCCTGTCGCGATCTCCCAGGTGTCGGGCATCGGCAACAGGCAGGACGACCAGGATGAGGCAAGGCATGCAAGCACCGCACGGGACCGAGCTGGTGAGGGCCGCGCAGGGTGGTGACCCCGGGGCGCGGGACCGGCTCGTCGCCGCGTACCTGCCGCTCGTCTACAACATCGTCGGACGGGCGATGAACGGGCACCACGACGTGGACGACGTCGTGCAGGAGACCATGCTGCGGGCGCTCGACGGGCTCGGCGGCCTGCGGTCCCCGGACGGCTTCCGGTCCTGGCTGGTCGCCATCGCCATGAACACCCTGCGCGCCCACTGGCACCGGCAGCAGGCCCGCCACGCCGCCGGCACCCTCGACGAGGCCCGCGACCTCGCCGGGCCCGGCGCCGACTTCGTCGAGCTGACCGTGGTCCGGCTGCAGCTCTCCGGGCAGCGGCGCGAGACCGCGGAGGCCACCCGCTGGATGGAGCCCGAGGACAACGCCCTGCTGTCCCTGTGGTGGCTGGAATGCGCCGGCGAACTGACCCGCCACGAGGTCGCCGCCGCCCTGGAACTGCCGACCGAGCACACCGCGGTCCGCATCCAGCGCATGAAGGAACGGCTCGAGACCGCCCGGGTCGTCGTCCGCGCCCTGTCCGCCGCACCGCTGTGCCCGACGCTGCGGGACGGCCTCGCCGGCTGGGACGGCATGCCCTCCGCGCTGTGGCGCAAGCGAATAGCCCGCCACGCCCGTGGCTGCCCGCACTGCGCGGGCCTCTGGCACGGCCTCGTGCCCGCCGAGGGGCTGCTCGCCGGGCTGCTGCTCGTCCCTCCGGCGGCCCTGCTGCTCGGCTCCGTCCGCGAGGCCGCCGGCCTGGGCCCGGCCGCCCTCGCCGCGGCCACGACCACGACGACCGCGGCCACGACCACGACCGCGGCCACGACAGCGGCCGCGACCGCGCACGCCGGGGCCGGGGCGGGCGGAGCCGGACGGGCCCGCCACGCCGCGCACGCCGCCGCACCCGCCACGCGCGGCGCACGCCGCCGGGAGCGGGAGCGCAAGCGCGGCCGGCGCCGCGCGGCCGCCGCCGCGGGCCTCGCCGTCGTCGCGGTCACCGGCGGCACCTTCTACCTCACCACCGGCCCCGACGGCGGCGACCCGGACGCCGTCGACGTGACCCGGGCCGCGGCCCCCGACACCGGCTCCGGTCTGTCGCCCGCCGGCACGGACCCGGCGACCCTCTCGGCGACGCCCAGCCCGAGCCGCTCCACCGCGCAGCCCAGCCGCACGGCCAAGCCCTCGCCCAAGCCCACCAAGGCCGCGACCACGAAGCCCGCACCGCCGCGCACCACCGCCCCGCCCGCGCCCAGCCCGCGGCCCACGGCCACCGGCGGCGGCTCCGGTCCCACCTCCTCGTCCGAGGCCGCCCAGGTCGTCGAACTCACCAACGCCGAGCGCGCGAAGGCCGGCTGCGGGCCGCTGACCGAGAACTCCCTGCTCACCCGTGCCGCCCAGGGCCACTCCGACGACATGGCCGCACGGAACTTCTTCGACCACACCAACCCCGACGGAGCCGGCCCCGGCGACCGTGTCACGGCCGCCGGATACCGCTGGTCGACGTACGGCGAGAACATCGCCAAGGGCCAGCGCACGCCCGCCGAGGTGATGGAGGCCTGGATGAACAGCCCCGGCCACCGCGCCAACATCCTGAACTGCTCCTTCAAGGAGATCGGCATCGGCATCCACTCCGCCGGCGGCCCCTACTGGACGCAGGTCTTCGGCGCTCGGTAACCCCCGCGCCCGCCGGCGGCCCGCCCCTGCTTTCGGGGCGAGGCCACCGGCGCGCGGCGTGCTCCGCCGGCTCGGGCGGGGGGCGCCGCCTACCGTGATCCGATGCGACGCGTTCCGAGATGGACCCTGCTGCCGTCAAGCACGGCGCCCGTCGTGCTGATCGTCGGCTGGTCGGCCGCGGCCGCGCTGGAAGGGCCCTCCTACGACGCCGCACGGCAGACCATCAGCGTCCTCGCGGCCTACGGCGCCGCGGGCTTCTGGGTGATGACCGGCGCGCTGCTGGCCGTGGGCGTGTGCCACCTGGGAACGGCGTGGGGACTGCGCGCCGCGGCCACGCCGGGCCGCGTGGCGCTGGCCGCCGGAGGCATGGCGGCGCTGGCCGTGGCGTTCGTCCCGGCGCCCAGCAGCGGAGGATCGCTGCGGCACGGTTCCGTGGCCGCCACGGGCTTCGCACTGCTCGCGCTGTGGCCGGTGCTCGCCTCCGTACGCGGCGGGGCGACGGCCCCGTGGGCGCTACGGCCCTGGCCCGCCGCCCTGGCCACGGCGTCGATGGGCGCCGGCGCGCTCTGGTACCTGGTGGAGACCGACCGGGCGGGCGCCGCCGGCGTCGCCGAGCGGCTGGTCACCTGCATGCAGTCCCTGTGGCCGCTGGTGGTGGTGCTCTCCTGCCTGTGGCACCAGCGCCGGACCCGCGCCGCCGCGCCCTGACGCCGGTCGGGAGCGGGGCGGCCGGACCGTCAGCCGTTCCGCGGCTCGATGCGGAACGCGAAGCCCAGCGTGCCGGGGTCGATCGCGGTCGCGCCGCCGTCGACGGTGAGCACCGCGCCGTTGACGAAGGAGGCGGCGGGGGAGAGCAGCCAGGCGATCGCCTCGGCCACCTCCCGCGGCTCTCCGGGCCGCCCGGCCGGCAGCACCCGGGTGACCTCCTCGTACGCGGCCTCGACGCCGCTCCGGCCCGTCCCGGTCCCGCCGGTCCCGCCCGCCGGGCCGCCGTCCAGGCCCGCCTCCTCCGCGAAGCGGTTCATGCGCCGGTCCGCCATGTCCGTGCGCACCCAGCTCGGGCACACGGTGTTGGCGCGCAGCCCGGCACCGCCGTAGTCGACCGCGAGCGAACGGCACAGCTGGAGCAGCGCCGCCTTGGAGGTGGCGTAGGCGGCGTTGCCGACGCCGTTGCGCAGCGCGGACACCGAGGCGACCGCGACCACCGACCCGCGGGCCTCCAGGAGGTGCGGCAGCGCGGCGCGCAGCAGATGGAACGGCCCGGTGAGGTTGGTGCGCATGACCGCGTCCCAGTCCTCGGGCGTCACTTCGCCGACGCCCCCGCCACGGCCGATCCCGGCGTTGAGCACGAGGCCGTCGAGCCGCCCGTACGCGCCGATCGCCGCGTCGACGAGCGCGCGCACGGCGTCCGGGTCGCCGATGTCCGACGGCACGGCGAGCGCGCCGGTCTCCTCCGCGACCAGGTGCAGCGGCTCGGGACGGCGTCCCGAGACCACGACCCGGTGTCCCGCGGCGGCCAGCAGCCGCGCGGTCGCGGCGCCGATGCCGGTGCCGCCGCCGGTCACGAGACACACGCGCTGGTCCGGGTCCTCCGCCATGCCGGTCACGCCTCCGTGGTCTGTCGGCCGCCCTCGTCCGCGCGTGCCGCCGTCGTGATGATCATAGGCACGGCCGATGTCGGTGGCCCGTCGTAGGGTCGGCCACATGAGCACTTCCGACGAAGTCCGCGCGCTCGCGCTCGCCCTGCCGGAGACGACGGAGAAGGTGGCCTGGTCCATGCCCACCTTCCGGGTCGCCGGGAAGATGTTCCTGACGCTTCCGGAGGACGAGACGTCGATGGCGGTCCGCTGCCCGAAGCTGGAGCGCGACGAGCTGGTCCTCGCGGAGCCGGAGAAGTTCTGGGTCGCGGACCACGAGGCGGCGTTCGCGTGGGTACGGGTGCGGCTCGCGGCCGTCGAGGACCCGGAGGAGCTGCGCGCGATCGTCGTCGACTCCTGGCAGCAGGCCGCCCCGCCCCGGCTGCTCAAGGACCACCCGGAGCTCGCGGCCCCGGCGTAGGCCGTCTCCTCCGGATCAGGGCCGGAGGCGCCCCGGCGCCGCGAACGGCGGGCTACAGCCAGCCGTTGCGCTTGAAGCCGCGGTGGATGACCACGCAGGCGGCCGCCATGACCACGAGGACGAGGGGATAGCCGAACCGCCACTTCAGCTCGGGCATGTGCTCGAAGTTCATGCCGTACACCCCGCACACCATGGTCGGCACGGCGATGATGGCGGCCCAGGCCGTGATCTTGCGCATGTCCTCGTTCTGGGCGACGGTCACCTGGGCGAGGTGCGCCTGGAGGATCGAGTCGATCAGGACGTCGAAGCCGTTGATCTGCTCGGTGACGCGGGCGAGGTGGTCGGAGACGTCACGGAAGTACGGCTGTATCGCCGGGTCGACGACGGCCGGCGGCCGGGAGATCAGCGCCTCCAGCGGGCGGGCCAGGGGAACGGTGGCCCGCTTGAGTTCCAGGAGTTCGCGCTTGAGCTGGTAGATGCGCCCGGGGTCCGGCGGCGTCTTCGTCCGGGGCGCGAAGACCTCGGTCTCCACCTGCTCGATGTCGTTCTGGACCGCGTCCACGACCGCGAGGTAGTCGTCGACCACCTGGTCGGCGATCGCGTGCAGCACGGACGAAGGCCCCTGCTGCAGCTGCTCGGGGCTTGCCTCCAGGGCCTCGCGCAGCGGACCGAGGGAGCCGTGCCGGCCGTGCCGTACGGTGACCACGAAGTCGGGGCCCGTGAAGACCATGATCTCGCCGGTGTCGACGACCTCGCTGGTGGCCGTGAGCTGCTCGTGCTCGACGTACGTGACGGTCTTGAACACGGCGAACAGGACGTCCCCGTACTGCTCCAGCTTGGGCCGCTGGTGGGCGTGGACGGCGTCCTCGACGGCGAGGGGATGGAGGTCGAAGAGCTCGGCCACGCCCTCGAACTCCCGCTCGCTCGGCTCGTGCAGGCCCAGCCACACGAAGCCGCCGCGACCGCCGTGCTTGCGCAGGTGGCGGACCGTCTCGGCGACCCCGCCCGCGTCCGGAAGGCGCCGGCCGTCGTGGTAGCCGACGCAGTTCACCACGGTGCTGCCGAGCGGTGAGCGGGCCGGGTGGCTGAGGTCCACCCGGCGCCCGCGCCGGGCGAGTCGGGCCATCTTCCGCAGGCCGCCGACCATCGACATCCCAAGGCTCCTTCGCTGAGGTGGCCGTTCAGTCTGCCAGAGGCCGGCGGCGCGGTACGGGGCGCGGGGGGACGGTCCGGCTACAGCCGCTCCGCGGGGACGGCGAGGTAGGCCTCGCGGAGTTCCGCGAGGACCGGATCGTCGTCGGGGAAGCGCAGACCGTCGACCTCGCGGACGGCGCGGACGCCGATCGCCGCGTTGGTGGCGAAGGCCGCGCGCAGGGCGGGGAGTTCGGCGGTGTGCACGGGACGGGCCAGGGCGCCGGGACGCGCCTCCCGCAGCAGCCGCATGGTCACCCCGGACAGCACCTCCGCCTGCGGCCACACCACCTGGCCGTCGCCGTCCACGAAGCCCACGTTCCAGGTGCAGCCCTCGGAGACCAGCTCACCCGGCTCCGTGCCGCCGGGCTCCGTGCCGCCCTGCCCCGTGCCGCGGGGCTCCGTGAAGAGCACGTCGTCGAAGCCCGCGAGCCGGGCCGCGCGCCGCAGCGCCAGCTGACCGAAGAGCGCGACGTGCTTCACGCCGGCGGCGTCGCGGCGGTACGGGCGGGCGGTCACCCGCAGTGGCGGCGGGAAGAGCGTGCCCGCCGGCCGCGTCGTCACCAGGACGTGGGGGTCGGCCCCCTCGCCCGGCCGCGTGATGTCCAGGGCCGGGTCGAAGACGGTGACGCGGACGGTCGACGGCCCCGGCCGTCCGCCCGCCGCCTCCCGCACGTACCCCCGTACCCGCTCCGGATCGAGTTCCGCGCCGAAGACGGCGGAGCAGTCCCGTACCAGGCGGTCGAGGTGCAGGGAGAGCCCGCGCACCGCGCCGTCCTCCACGCGCAGGGTGGTGAAATGCCCGTAGTTGGTGAGAGCGAGGGCGGTCAGCTGGGCGAGGGACGCGGGGGCTCCGTTGACAGTTGCCATGACCTCAGTCTGACGGCCCGATCCCCTCGCGGGTTACTTGCTGGTACGGAATGATGGTGTCCGACCATCATCCACACGCATTCCACACGCCCGGGGGCTGAGGCAGCGGTGACGACTTCCCATTCGGATTCCCCTTCCGATTCCCGATCCGATGCGCGATCCGATGCGCGAATCGACTCCCGATCCGAGGAACGGACCAGGGTGCACGCCTTCCGGGACGACGCCCTGGGCGAGCACGACGCGGTCGGGCTCGCCGCGGCGATCCGGCGGGGCGAGGTCGCCGCCGCCGAGGTCGCACGGGACGCGGCGGAGCGCGTACGGTCCGTGGACGACCGCCTCCACGCGGTCCAGCTCTCCACCGACCCCACGACCGCGGCCCTCGCCGCCGGCCCGGCCGCCGTCGCCGGAGGCGGGGCCTTCGCCGGCGTACCGAGCTTCGTCAAGGACAACACCGACCAGCGCGGCCTGCCCACCGGCCACGGCAGCGCGGCCTTCACCCCGCGCGCCGCCCGCCGGGACGCGCCCTTCGCCCGGCAGTTCCTGGCCACCGGCGTCACGGTCCTCGGCAAGACCCGGCTGCCCGAGTTCGGGTTCAGCCCGTCGACGGAGTTCGAGGGCGCCGAGCCGGTCCGCAACCCCTGGAACCCCGGCCACTCGGCGGGCGGTTCGTCCGGCGGCAGCGCGGCCCTCGTGGCGGCCGGAGCCGTGCCGATCGCGCACGCCAACGACGGCGGCGGCTCGATCCGCATCCCGTCCGCGTGCTGCGGACTCGTCGGCCTCAAGCCGACCCGCGGCCGCGTCGTGCCCAACGCCCAGAGCCGCCAACTGCCCCTCGACATCGTCTCGGACGGCGTCGTGAGCCGCTCGGTACGGGACACCGCCGCGTTCCTCGCCGCCGCCGAACGCCACTGGCGCAACCCCAAGCTGCCGCCGGTGGGCCTCGTCGAAGGCCCCTCGGGCCGCCGGCTGCGCATCGGCCTGCTGGTCGACTCCCCGAACGGCGTCCGCTCCGACGCGACCACCCGCGAGGCGGTCACCGAGACCGCGGCGACGCTCGAACGGCTCGGGCACACCGTGGAGCCCGTGCGACCGGCCATCGACCCGCGGTTCACCGACGACTTCCTCACGTACTGGGGGATGTTGTCGTTCCTGATCGGCGCCACCGGCCGGGCCCTCGGGGCGGACTTCGACCGCCGCCGCATGGACGGCCTGAGCCGCGGTCTTCGCGAGACCTACCTCGAGAACTGGCGCGGCACCCCGGGCGTCCTGCGCCGACTGCGCCGCACGAAGGAGGCGTACGCGGCGGCCTTCCGCGGCCACGACCTGCTCCTGTCCCCGGTCCTCGCCCACACGACGCCGCCGATCGGCCACCTCAGCCCGGCGGTGCCGTACCAGACGCTGATCGAACGGATCCTCGCGTACGTCGCGTTCACCCCGATCGACAACGTGGTCGGCACCCCGTCGCTGTCCCTGCCGGGACCCGTCGCCACGCCCGAGGGCCTCCCCGTCGGCGTCATGTTCTCGGCCCGCCCCGGCGCCGAACGCACCCTGCTGGACGTCGCGTTCACCCTGGAGTCGGAGCGCCCGTTCCGCCGCATCCAGGACGCGTGAGCCGGGACCCCGGCCCGTTCAGTCCCACTGGTTGTCGGCGAGGGAGGTGACGGGCTGGGGCTTGCCGATGACGGCCACGGCGATGAAGAAGCTGATCTGCCCGATGGCGATCATGAGGGTGGCGAGGGCCTTGTCGTCGTAGTGCTTCGCGGCCTCGGCGTAGAGCTCGTCCGTCACCCGCTCGCGGCCGTGCGGGGCGGGCTGGAGGGTGGCCTCGAGCAGGGCGAGCGCGGCGCGCTCCGCGTCGGTGAAGTACGGCGCGTCCTGCCAGGAGGAGACGGCGGTGATCCGCTCCTCGGTCTCGCCCGCCTTGCGGAGGAAGCCGGTGTTGAGGATGGTCAGGTAGGTGTTGCCCGCGATCTGACCGGCACGCAGGTGGATGAGGTTGATGGTGTTGCGGGGCACCGAGCGGTTGCCGGTCGCGCGGAAGAACGCGGCGCTGATGTCGCTGAGCTCCGGGACGAACTCGCCGGGGTTGGGCATGCGTGAGATCGAGGGCTTCGTCATGACGGGTGTCTCCTTCGTGTCGGTCTGCCGGGGCGCCGTGCGCCTCTTCGGCGTCTTCACAGCACTGACGGACCGGCGGAAGAAGATGTGACGGGAACCGGGACATCTGCCGATCGGATCGCTGCGGTCGTGCCCACGGCCTGCCGGGGGCATCGACCACCGGTGCCCCGGATCCCCCGTTCGGTCCGGGGCGCCGGTGGTTCGCGGGATGGAGTCTTCCGTCGGCCCGCCCGGCTTTCCAGGGGATGATCAGGCAGATAATGAGAGCCCGCCGGCGGCGGTCGGCGGCCGTCCGGACGAAAGGTGCCGCATGAGACTCTCGGCCAGTGACCGAGGCCGTCTGAAGGAGATCCTTCAGAAGCGCCGGGCCGCGCTCGACCCCGTGACCATGGGGTTCCCGGAGCGGCGGCCCGGCCCCGGGCGCCGGGCCGCCGGACTGAGCCAGGAGCAGATGGACGTGCTGCTCACGCGGACGGTCGGCACCTACAACCGGTTCGAGAACGGTCAGCTCGCCAACCCGGCCACCGACTTCCTCACCGCGGTCGCCCGGACCCTCCGGCTGGACGAACACGAGTGGGCCTTCCTGTGGCAGCTGCTCCGCAAGGAGCGCCCGCCGCATCCGCTGCACAGCAGCTCCGGCATGTCCATAGCCGGGGTCTGGCATCGGATCATCGACCGCGTCGGCGACTCCGTGGCCTTCGTCCACGACGCCGAGTGGAACGTGCTCGTCCACAACGAGGGGTTCCGCCGCTTCTTCCCGCGCGGGCAGGCCCCGGCCAACATCATGCGCTACATGCTGCTCGACCCCGAGGCCCGCACCGAGGTCCTCACCGACTGGGAGACCCAGTGGGTGCCGGCCATGATGCCGCACCTGAAGCACACCGCCGCCCTGCGCTCCGGCAACGACGGCCTTGCCCGCCTCGAGCGCGACGTCCTCGCCGACCCCGTGACCGGCCCGCTCTACCGCGACTGCGCCTCCGCCCCGATCCCCTTCTACGACGGCTCGGAACTCCCGGTGCGCCACGCCGTATACGGCCCCGGCCGGCTCACGACCTGCCTCGCCGACCTCGTCGCCGCCCCGGGCGCCCGGCTGAACATCAGCCTGTTCACGGCCGACGCCCCGTGATCGTCGGCTGACCGCCGGCTGCCGGCTCCGCGACACGATCCGGGCCTCGGTTGCCGACGGCGTGGCGGGGCCTGGTGGTGTGGTGGCGGGGGCGTGAGAATGCGGGCATGACCGACGCCGCCGCGCCCCGGCCCCCGGCCCCGATCCCGGCCTCGCCCTCGCCCTCGCCCTCGCGTGAGCGGGATCCGGACATCCGCCCTTCCGTACGTGTCGAGCGGGACGGGCCGGTGACGACCGTCGTGCTGTCACGGCCCGCCGCCCGCAACGCCGTGGACGGTCCGACCGCGGCCCGACTGGCCGAGGCCTTCCGGGAGTTCGAGGCGGACGACGAGGCCTCGGTCGCCGTGCTGTGGGGCGAAGGCGGGACGTTCTGCGCCGGCGCGGACCTCAAGGCCGTGGGCACCGAGCGCGGCAACCGGGTGGCCGAGGACGGCGACGGCCCCATGGGACCGACCCGGCTGCGCCTGACCAAGCCGGTCATCGCGGCCGTCGCCGGACACGCCGTGGCCGGCGGTCTCGAACTCGCCCTGTGGTGCGACCTGCGGGTGGTCGAGGAGGACGCCGTCCTCGGCGTGTTCTGCCGTCGCTGGGGCGTGCCGCTGATCGACGGCGGCACCGTCCGCCTGCCCCGGCTGATCGGCGAGAGCCGCGCCATGGACCTGATCCTCACCGGCCGGCCCGTCCCGGCCGCCGAGGCCCACGCCATCGGCCTCGCCAACCGCCTCGTCCCGCCGGGCCGTTCGCGCGCCGCGGCGGAGGCGCTCGCCCACGAGATCGCCGCCTTCCCACAACGGTGTCTGCGCCACGACCGGCTGTCCGTCCGCGAACAGCACGGCCTGCCCGAGCCCGAGGCCCTGGCCGCCGAACTCCGCCACGGCATGGTCCCGTTGTCGGCGGGCGAGACCACGGCGGGTGCCGCTCGCTTCGCGTCGGGCGCCGGACGGCACGGCTCCTTCGACGACTGAACGGAGCGGCGGCAGGAGGGGCCAGGCCGGAGCCCGACGCCCGTCCACCGGCGGAAATTGCCTGGCGTGGCGCCCGCGAGGGCCGGAGACTCGTCCCATGAGTGACATGGAGGCGTTCCGGCAGGCGGTCACCACGTGGGCGGCCGGCGGCCCCGGTGACCCGGCGCGGGAGCTCGCGGCACGTCTGCCCGTACGGACCGTCGTCCTGCTCGAAGGGCTGAGCGACGTCGCCGCCGTCGAGGCGCTCGCCGCGCGCCGCGGCCGCGACCTGGCGGCCGAGGGCGTCTGCGTCCTGTCCATGAACGGCGCGATGAACGTGGCCCGTTTCGCGCGCCTCCTCGGCCCGCCCGGCCTCGGCCTGCGCCTCACCGGCCTGTGCGACGAGCGGGAGCGCGGCTATTACGCGCGCGGCTGGGAGCGGGCGGGCGTGTCGGACGGGCAGGAGTTCCATGTCTGCGAGGCGGACCTGGAGGACGAACTCATCCGCGCGCTCGGCCACGAGCGGGTGCGCGAAGTCGTCGAGGCGCAGGGCGACCTGCGCCCCCTGCAGACCTTCCTGCGCCAGCCCGAACAGCGCACCCGTACACCGCAGCAGCAGCTCCGCCGCTTCCTCGGTACGAAGAAGGGCCGCAAGATCCACTACGGCCGAGCCCTGGTCGAGGCCCTCCCTCAGGCCGGCGCGCCCACCCCGCTCGACGCGCTGCTGACCGGCCTGTGACCGGCCTCCGGCCGGTGCCGGGCCGGTCAGCCGGCACCGGCCGCGGCGGCGCCGAGCGGGAGAGGTGTCAGGCGGTGATCCAGTCGCTGGTGGCGATGACCGGCTGGACGCCGTCGCGGTGGATGGTGCCCTCGATCAGGCCGTACATCCGGTCCGCGGCGTAGTACACCTCGTTGTCGTTCTTCAGGCCGAAGGGCTCGAGGTCGACGAGGAAGTGGTGCTTGTTGGGCAGGTTGAGGCGGACCTCGTTCACGCTTCCGCAGTGGTCCAGGACCCGCTCCGCCATCGCGTTGAGCGTCTGCTGCAGCGAGTAGCTGTAGGTCTCGGCGAACGCCTCCAGCATGTGCCGCCTGACCTGCTTGTACGAGCGGTCCCAGTCGAAGTCCGGCTCGCCGGCGGCGCTCGCGGAGTGGGCCCAGCGGGCCGTGACCTTGGTGGCCAGGATCCGGTCGTAGGCCTCCTGGAGGGTCGTGTACCTGTCCTTGATGAAGCCGTGGAACTCGGAGTTGGTCGAGTTCATGACGGTCAGTTCCTTCAGGCCCGAGATGACCTGGAGCTGCCCGGTGTGGCCGCTGTACGTGACCTGCGCGGTGCGCACCTCCTGGCCCCTGCGGACGAAGGAGTGCTGTTCGGCGCGCGTGGGCACGGAGATCCGGTCCCAGCCGAACTCCTCGACCCGGATCTGCGCCTCGTGGATCACCGGCTGGGAGTGGACGAAGTGCTTGGCCAGCAGGATCGCGAACGCCTCGGGCGAGGCGATGCCGTGTTCCTTGGCAAAGGCGTAGACGGTGTTCTTGGTGGTGTCGGTCGGCAGACAGTTGCCGTTGTCGCCGGTCAGATGGACCTCGCGGAACTCGCCGCGCAGCGCGACGGAGACGTTCAGGTCGCGGATCTCGTGCCAGGCGCCCTCGTTGCCCTGACGGGTGATCTTGACGATGCGGTTCTCGGCCTTGCCGTACTGGTTCTGGGCGAGGACGTGCTTGCTCATGGCGTTGCTCCTGCGGGTACGTGGAAACGTGGTCCCCGTACGCCCGGCGTCCAGCGCACGCGCATCGCGTGACGCTCCCCGCCGTCCGGCCCCGCGCCAGTAGGGCCGCCCCGGGACTGACGAGCATCCCGGTCCGTAGGTGTGTTCGCCACGGATTGCAGCACAGGCCTCCCCTGATCGACAAGAGGCGGGAACGGTCATCCGCCGAAATGCCGGCCGCCGTCGGCAGCCGCCGAGGCCCCGGCGGCCCCTGCGGCCTCCGTGGCCTCGGCGGCGATCCGGTCGAACTGCGCCCCCATGGCCTCGGAGAGTGCCTGGGCGGCGGACAGCGGCCGGACCATCACCGTGAAGTCGTCGATCCGGCCGTCCTCGTCGAGGTGCAGGAAGTCGCAGCCGTCGATCTCCCGGTCGCCGACCTTCGCCTTGAAGACCAGGGCGTGGTCGCGCCCGTCCGCGCCGACGATCTCCCGTACGTAGCGGAAGTCGGTGAAGACCCGGGTGACACCGCGCAGGATGGCCGCCGTGATCGCCTTGCCCGGGTACGGCTTGAAGGCCACGGGGCTGGTGAAGACGACGTCCTCGGCGAGGAGGGCTTCGATCGCGGCGTGGTCGCCGGCCTCGACCGCCTGACGGAATGCCTTCATCCTGACCTCCATGACTAGTCAATTAATTGAGTAGGTGGGAGGAGGTTAGAGGCTCCGGCGGCGATCGGTCCAGTCCTGCCAGGGGTCTCAGGCCAGCTTCTTCAGCAGCTCGGCGGCGAGCGGGGCGGAGGAGGCCGGGTTCTGGCCGGTGACCAGGTTGCGGTCGACGACGACGTGCGGAGCCCACGGCTCGCCGGCGTTCACGACCACGCCCGCCTCGACGAGCCGGGTCTCCAGGAGCCACTTCGCGCGCTCGCCGAGGCCGGCCTGCATCCCCTCGGCGTTCGTGAACGCGGCCACCTCGTAGCCCGCGAAGGCGTTGCCGCCGTCCGCCTTCTCGGCGGCGAGCAGCGCGGCCGGACCGTGGCAGACGACGCCGAGCGGCCTGCCCGACTCCAGGGCGTCGACCAGCAGCCGCCCCGAGGCGGCGTTCACCGCGAGGTCCTCCATCGGGCCGTGGCCGCCGGGGTAGAAGACGGCGTCGTAGTGCGCGAGGTCGACGTCCTCCAGCTTCACCGGGTTCCGGATCTCGTCCATGGCGGCCAGCGCCGCGGCGATCCGGTCGGCGCCCTCCTGTCCGCCGTTGGCCTCCGCGGCGAGGCTGCCGGCGTCGACCGGCGGCTCGACGCCGCCCGGCGTCGCGACGACGATCTCGTGCCCGGCCGCGGTGAAGGCCTCGTACGGCGTGACGGCCTCCTCGGCCCAGAAGCCGGTGGGGTGCTCGGTGCCGTCGGCCAGCGTCCAGCGGTCGGCGCCGGTCATCACGAAAAGGATCTTCGACATGGGAGTGCTCCAGAAGTCGGGCCCCGGGGGGGCGGCGGAAGGGGCGATGACGTCGACGGTAGGACGACCCGCCCATAGGCATCCAATGAAGAAGGCGATGTCTGCCATGCGATATCCGATGGGAAGGCTGTCGCATCGGCGGGTGCCACGACCCCGGGGGCGCCGCCACCCGCCTGACGGCGGCGTCGGCCGGGGGGCGGTGCGTAGGGCGTCCGAAGGCCGGGCAGATCGTGATCATGACAGAATCCCCGTCCCTGTCCCCGTCCCCGTCGCCGTCCGCCTCCTCGCCGACGTCCGCCTCCGCTCCCGTGCCGCCCGCCCCCGCCCTCCCGGCGCCACCGGCCCGGCCGTTACGGCAACTGCTCGCCGCCTCCGTCGGCAACGCCGTCGAGTGGTACGACTGGTACGCGTACACCTTCCTCGCCGCCTACCTGGCTCGCCAGGTCTTCCCACCCGGCACCGGGAACTCGCTGGTCCCGCTCCTGTCCACGTTCGCCGTCTTCGCCGTCGGCTTCTTCATGCGCCCGGTCGGCGGGCTGCTCATGGGCGCCGTCGCCGACCGGCGGGGCCGCCGCACCGCTCTCACCGTCACCATCCTGCTGATGGGCGGCAGCAGCCTGCTGGTCGGCCTCACGCCCACCTACGCCGCCGCCGGAGTCCTCGCCCCCGTCGTGCTCGTGACGGCCCGGCTGCTCCAAGGCCTCTCCGTCGGAGGAGAGTTCGCCGCGTCGACCACCTTCCTGGTGGAATCGGCTGGCCCCGGCCGCCGCGGACTCTTCTCCTCCTTCCAGTACGTCTCCACGTCCGTCGGCCAGCTCGCCGCCTCCGGCACCGCGGCGCTCCTCGTCGCCGTGCTGCCCGCGGACGCCATGGACGGCTGGGGCTGGCGCGTACCGTTCCTGCTCGGCGCGGTGCTCAGCCTCGCGGGCTTCTGGATCCGCCGCGGCGCCGAGGAGACCCGCGGCGGCCACCGCGCAGAGGACCGCCGGCCCGGACTGCTCGACGCGCTCCGCCACCACCCGCGGGCATCGCTGCTGATCTGCGGCATCACCGCGGGCGGCACCCTCGCGTACTACACCTGGACCTCCTACCTTCCGACCTACGCGGAGCTCGAGACCGGCATCGCCAAGGAGGACGCGCTGCTCGCCGGCACCCTCTCCCTCGCTTTCTTCGCCGCGCTGCAGCCGCTCGGCGGCGCCCTGTCCGACCGCTTCGGGCGCAGGCCGGCCCTGCTGTTCTTCGGGCTGGGCTTCGCGGTGTTCGTGGTGCCCCTGCTGCGTGCGCTCGACGGCTCCTTCCTCAACCTGCTCCTCGTCCAGGGCGCGGGCATGGTGCTGCTGACCGGCTTCACGTCGGTCTCGGCCGCGGTGAACGCGGAGACGTTCCCCGCGCGCGTACGGGCCGCGGGCATCGGCTTCCCGTACTCGCTGACCGTCGCGCTCTTCGGCGGGACGGCGCCCTACGTCGGCACGCTGGTGAAGGACCTGGGCAGGCCGGAACTGTTCCCCTGGTACGTCGCGGCGCTGTGCCTGGTGTCGTCCGTCGTGTACCTGCGGCTGCCGGAGACCGCCGGCAAGCCCCTCGACCGCTGACCCCGGACGGCGGGCTCAGCGCTCGCGCAGGGCCGGCAGCAGCGTGTCCTCGGCCCACCGCAGGAACGGGCGCTGCTGCCCGCCGCCGATCTGGACCAGGGCGAGATCGGTGAAACCGGCCTCCTCGTACGCCCGCGCCGCCTTCACGACCGCGTCGGGATCGTCCCCGCAGGGGAACGCCTCGGCCACGTCCTCCGGGCGGACGTGCGCGGCGGCCTGGTCGAAGCCCGCGGGCAGGGGCAGCTCGGCGTTCATGCGCCAGCCGCCGAGCGCCCAGCGGAACTGCGCGTGCGCGCGGGCCACCGCCGCGTCCCGGTCGGTGTCGTAACAGACCGGGAGCTGGCCGATCCGGGGCTTGCCCGCACCGCCGTGGGCGTCGAAGGCGTCGACGAGCTCGCGCTCCGGCTCGGTGGCGATCAGCAGGTCGCCGTGGCTGCCCGCGAGGGCGCAGGAGCGGGGGCCGGAGGCGGCGATCCCGATGGGCGGCGGGGTCTCGGGCAGGTCCCACAGCCGGGCGGCGTCGACCTGGAAGTGCCGTCCGTGCCGGGTCACGTACTCTCCCGTGAACAGGGCCCGGATGATCCCGACGGCCTCCTCGAGCCGGTCGAGCCGGACCCGGGCGGAGGGCCAGCCCGCGCCGACGACGTGTTCGTTGAGGTTCTCGCCGGATCCGAGGCCGAGCCGGAACCGGCCCTCGGACAGGAGCTGCACGGTCGCCGCCTTCTGCGCGACCACCGCCGGGTGGTAGCGGAAGGTCGGGCAGGTCACGAACGTCATCAGCGGGATGCTGGACGTGGCCTGCGCGGCCGCCCCCAGCACGCTCCACACGTACGGGGCGTGCCCCTGGGACTCCAGCCACGGGAAGGAGTGGTCCGAGACCACGGAGAAGTCGAAGCCCACGGCCTCCGCCTCGACCACGTCCCGGACCAGCTCACGCGGGCCGGTCTGCTCGGTCATCATCGTGTAGCCGATGTGCATCATGTGCCGCGCGGTTCCCCGTGGGCCCGGCCGTAAACGGCCGCCCGTCGACGGCCGGGGGTCAGCCCTCGACGCCGGTGGCGGAGTGCGGGGCGCCGACCGGCTTGGACTCGGGGGAGCCGCGCTGCCGCAGGTAGACGGACAGGATGGCCATCGCGGCGACGGCGAGCAGCTCGGACTGCCAGTTCTGCAGCGAGCGGTTCCAGAAGTCGGAGGATCCGAGGTACGCGCTCCAGTCGATCGGGGCCTGGAGCCGCCGCAGCCGCTCGCCGTTGTACGCGGCGACGCCGGCCACCGACTGGGCCAGCCACGACAACAGGAAGAACACCGCCATGACCAGGCCCAGCGAGCGGGAGTACAGCCCCTGGCGCCAGTCCTTCGTGCCCGCCCAGCGGGGCGAGACCGACTCCGCGTGGTCGCCCATCCGCTGGTCGCGGTCGCTCTCCGTCCCGGCGCGTTCGAGCGGCTTCGACTCCGGCGAGCCGCGCTGGACCAGGTAGACCGTCCCGAACACGTACAGGAAGAACTGCAGGAACTCGGACTGCCAGTTCTCGGTGACGTCGACGGCGAAGTCCGAGGACATCAGGTACTCGCCGAGCCCGACCTGCTGGAGTCCGTCCAGGGTCAGCTGCTCGTTGAACTCGGCCCGGCCCGCGACGGCCTGCGCGGCGAGGACGACGAAGAAGGCGGCCCCGAAGACGAGGGTCAGGCTGTTGGACCGCCAGAACCCGGTCCGGTCCTCGCCTCCCCGCCCGGACTTCTGCCCGGTCACCTGTGCATCGCCCCGATCGCGGTGAAGTAGGCGAGGCCGCCCAGGATCGTCAGGACACAGCCGATGAACACGGCCCTCATCGCGTCATCCTCCCTTGAGCGAGCAGTGGTAGGGCTCGTCCTCCGCCTGCGGCTCGCAGCCGGCCGCGGTCACCCGCCAGCCGCCGTGGAACAGCGACAGGAACAGCGTGTCGCCCGTCATGCGCAGCATGGCGTCGCGGCCGTACACGTCGACGCCCCGCGTCGCACCCGCCCGGGGCAGCTCCAGCTCGCGCAGGGCGGGGCCGCACGGACCCTCCGCGTCCTCCTCGACCTGGTCGCGGGTCTCGGGCGCGAGCAGCTCACAACCGGTGCGGTAGTCCCCGGCGGCCAGTGCCGCGGCGAACCGCCGCCCCGCTTCGGAGGCCCCTCGCTCGTGCGCCGGAGAGGCGCCACACCCGCTCAGCACGCACAGCAGCGCCGCCGTGCCGAGCAGCGCACCGACCGCACGCGGAATCACCGACATGCTCCCACCCTGCCCGCGCGCGGCGCGCGGCCCGCGCGACACACCGGCGAATCCCTCGTTCGGCCGATCCCTGGGGGCGGGCGCCCCGGATCCCGGGTCTGCTGGAGGCATGGGCCGACCAGAGTTCATCCCGCCGGCCGTGGGGCTGTTCCTCCTCGTGCTCGCCCTTCCCTGGCTCAACGGGTTCTGGGAGGACGTCAGCGCCCCGCTGGGCCCCATGACCGGCCTCTTCAGCGTCACCTCGCGGGTCCACGGCTGACGCGCCGGCCCCCGCCGAGTCCCGCCGGATCCCGCCTGAGGGAGGCGTTCCGCCCGCCACGTACGATGCGCGTGATCGCCGTCGTACACGTGCACGAAAAGAGCGCCCGCCTCCGATGCCCGGCCCCGAGAGCCACGAGCCGCCGCTGTCCGCTTCCCCCGCCTCCCGTCCCTGGTGGCAGACGGGTGCCGCGCGCGTGGGGGCGATCGTCCTGACGCCTCTGCTCGGCCTGGTGAACGACCGGCTGGGCGGGGTGATGCTCCTGGTCACCCTGGTGCTGCTGTGGTGGCGCAACCCCTGGCCCACGGCGGGACGGGTCGTCGCCACGATCGCCGCGACGGCGCTCTTCGGATCGGTGCTCCCGGATCCGCCGGCCACCGCACCGGCCCCGGCGGCCGGCTCGGCGGCGGCGAAGCCGACCACCCGCCCGGGCCTCCCCGGCACGTCACGGACGACGCCCGCCGCCCCGGCGTCGACGATGCCCACGCTGCCCGACTTCACGGGCGAGAGGCTGGACGTGGCCTTTCCCAAGTCGCGGAGGAAGGGCTACACCGTGATCTCCCACGACGCGTCGGACGCCCGACGGGAGGTCACGGGGCGTTCGCTGTGGAAGGTGTGCTTCCAGACGGCCGGAGGCACGTCCGGGCAGCCGGTCGTCGACTTCGGCGTCGTGCTCCGCGGCGAGCGGTGTCCCCGGGGCGAAGGCCGGCCGGTGCCGTGGCCCGTCATGCCGGAGGTGGTCTGGATGACCTGGCGCACGGCCGTGCCGAAGGTGGTCGCCGCCGGCGTGCCCGAGAAGAGGCTGCACGCGGAGGCGGCGTACCTCAACGACAGGCTGCCCGCCGAGGGCGAGTACGACGACTGGCGGGTCTGCGTCCAGGACCCGGCGGAGGGCGCCCGGGTCACCGACGAGGTGCGCCTGGTGACCCTGTCGCTGTCCGCGCCGGGCAACGGCTGCCCGCAGCCGGACCGCGGCCGCGACGCGTACCTCCCGGACCGCGACGACGACGGGGACCCCGACTACCTCGACCCGTACCCGGGCGACCCGAACCGCACCCGGCTCTTCCCCGACGGCCGGCCGGGCGGCTCGGGAGGCACGACCGGAGGCTCGTCGGGGGGTTCCGACGGCGACGGCTGGAGCGTCTGCCGGCACACCCGCTGGTGCTGACACGCCGCGTCCCCTGGGCCGATCGGCCCAGGCGCGGCGCGCCCCGGCCGTACGCGAAGGGCCGGCCGGTGGAGGATCGGGCGCACTGACCGACCGCCTCACCGTACGAAGGGCCCGGCGCCATGGAACCGCACGACCGTCGCGAAGGCACCAGCGGCGTCGCCAGGGCGGCGCGGTGACCGCCGTACCGCCCGAGGACGCGACGGGCGGAGCCGGCGGACGCTACGGGGAGACCGTCTTCCGCCCGGAACAGGCGGGCGAGGGCGAGCGCATCGACTTCGGCGCCCTCGCCTACGACGACATCACCATGGCGCGCCTGCGGGCACTGGGAGCCGGGCCGGGATGGCGCTGCCTCGACGTCGGCGCCGGCACGGGCACGGTGGCACGCCGGCTCCTCGAGGAGGCCGGGGTGGACGGCGTCGTGGCCGTGGACCGCGACGTACGGTTCCTCGCCGAGCGGCCCGTACCCGGACTCGACGTGGTCGAGGCCGACCTCACCGCGCCGGACTTCGCCCCCGGCCCCGGCCGGTTCCGGCTCGTCCACGCACGCTTCGTGCTCATGCACCTGCCCGAACGCGAGCGCCTGATCACCGTCCTGGCCGGACTCGTCGAGCCCGGCGGGGTGCTGGTGCTGAGCGACGCGGTGGACCTGACGAGCGACCTCGACCTCGACCGGGACCGGAACCGGGAGGGCGGCCGGGACGGCGGCGGCGCGCCCGACCGCGGCCGGACGTCCGGTACGCCGTACACGCCGGCCATGCGGGCGATGTGGCAGGGACTGCGGGCCACCATCGGCACGGACGTCTCCTGGGTGCCCTCGTACCCGCGGCTGCTGCGCGACGCCGGCCTCTCGGCCGTCGCCGCCGAGATCCACGTGCCGCCGTTGCTGCCCGGCAGCCCCATCAGCCGCTTCTGGGCGGACACATGGCAGCGGAGCCGGGCCGCGATGCTGGCCACCGGGCTGCTCGACGACGAGGGTCTCGACGCGGCGATCCGCTGTCTCGACTCCGACGGGTGCGCGGCGCTGTCGGCGGGGATGCTGACGGCCTGGGGACGGAAGCCGGCCCCAGGACGCGCCGCGCGGTAGTGGCCCTTCCGCCCCGGTCAGCGGGCCCGGCGGGGCCTGGCGAGCAGCAGACCCAGGAGGAGCATCGCGAGGCCCAGGCCGAAGTGGAGCCAGTTGTCGGGTTCGTTGACGGGAACGAAGTTGGCGTCGTCGGCGAGGTCGATCAGCAGGCCGTACAGCCACAGGGCCAGATAGATCAGACCGCCGCCGACGAGGAACGAACGGGCCGTGGGGGCGGTCCGGGACATGGCGATGCCCGCGACACCGAAGAGCAGGTGCACGATGTTGTGCAGCACGGAGACCTGGAAGACGCCGAACAGTTCGGCGCCCGAGTCGTGTCCGGCGAAGGTCATCGCGTCGTAGTCGGTGGTCACGCCCGGGACGAAGCCCAGGACCCCGACCACCAGGAACGCGGTGCCGATCAGCAGTGCGGCCGTCCGTACGGGCGCCGTTCCCGCGACGGGGCGTCTCGTGGTCGTCGTCATCGCGCTTCCTCGCTCCCGTGGTCCGCGCCGTGGCTGAGCAGGCGCCGGAAGAAGGAGCGGTACTGCCGCAGGGCCGTGCGGAGGTCTTCGGTGTCGACGTCCTCGCCCTGCTTCCACTGCCCTTCGAGCGTCCGCCGGTGGTCGGCGAAGGTGGCGGCGAGCTTCTGCATCACGTCCGCGACGAGGGTGTCGGCCGCGTGCACGGCCTCGCGGGGATCGTCCACGAACATGCTCTGGATGTCGTGCCAGCGGGTCCGGAAGCCCTCCTCGTCCGCGGCCTCCATCAGCCGCGGCGACTCCTCCGCCGGACGGTCGGCCGTGGCGGCGCCGGTCTCGTCGCCTTCCGTGGCGGTACGGGCGCCGGTCACGGTGTCCGCTTCGGTCGCCGTGTCCGTACCGGTCGCCGTGTCCGCTTCGGTCGCCGTGTCCGCGCCGGTCGCCGTGTCCGCGCCGGTGCCGGCGTACTCGCCGCCGCTCGTGGCGATGCTCTCGCCGGGGTACGTCGGAGGCGCACCGGAGCCGGTCTCACGGCCCCAGCCGCCCTCGCGTTCGGTCCCGGTCCCGGGTCCGGTCTCGGGTCCGGCTTCCGTCCCGGGCTCGGCCGTGGTCCCGGGCTCACGCTCTTTCTCGACCGGGCGCCGGGCGATGTCCTCGGTCGACAGGCCGGTGTCGGCCCGTCCGGAAGGGTCGTAGTCGCGCATGCCGAAGTCCTGACTCTCAGGCCCGGCCGGAGCCGGGCTGGTTTCCGTCGGCGAGCAGTTCGTCGAAGAGGACCCGGTAGTGGATCATCGCTCCGCGCAGCTGCTCGGTGGTCGCCTGGTGTCGTGAGCTGAGGTGTTCGACGTCGTGTGCCGCGCGGTAGTGCTCCAGGGTGCGGCCGTGTTGGACGGACAGGTCACGGACCTGTTGCTCGAAGTCCTCGGTGGGATAGCCGCGCTCCCGCATGACGGCTGTCACCAGCCGGTCCGCGTCGTGGACTGCCGACTCGGGATGGTCGACGAACTGCTCCTGCACGCCGCGCCACTCTCGCAGATAGCGTTTCCTGAGGTCCTCGTCGAGCGGGCGGATGTCGAGCGAGTCGTGCCGCTCCTCGCGTGCGCCGAGGTCGTATTCGGCCGCCCGCCGGCCGCCCGCCTCGTCGACCGTCCGGTCGTACTCGGAGCCGTAACGCTCCCGCAGCCGGTTCCGTCTGCGTCGGTCGAGCACGAAGGCCAGGACGATCAGGATGATCACCACCGCGATCGGAATGACGATGGCCAGAACGGTTCCTGTGGACATGACCCGGCCCCCTTGACCGTGACGGGCTTGCCTGTGACGGGCGCTTTCGCCTCGCGACTGCCCGCGTGCCCACGAGGGAAACCGCCGCTCGTCGGTGGGGTGGGACAGCGTGTCGCCGGCCGCTCAGTGGGCGGCGGCGCCGAACTCGGCGTGCTGCGTGCGGAGCGCGAAGTCGGCCTCTTCCCCGGGCGGGCGGCCGACCGAGAAGCGCCGTGCCTCCGCGCGGGCCTCCCGCATCAGGAGGACGAACTCCTCGTCGCTGAGCCTGCGTCGACGGCGGCCACCACCGTCGGTCGCCCGGTTCTCGGACTGCCTGCCCATGATCCTCTCCGCCTCTCCGCTTCCGCGGTTCTCGTCCGGCGACTACCCGGCGGTCGCCGGAACAGACATCGCCGCGACCGGACGAGCCACGAGGACCGCAGCAACGGTCAAACCACCCCATAGCGCCATAAGCTGGCCGCCTGACATCGTTCGTCACCCCGAAGGGAGCGACCCTTGGCATCTCGACTCAACCCGTACATCAGCTTCTCCGGCGATGCGCGGCAGGCCATGGAGTTCTACAGGAGCGTTCTGGGCGGCACGCTGAACCTGAGCGGCTACGGCGAGTTCGGCTCGCAGACGCCGCCCGGCTACGAGGACAAGATCATGCACGGCATGCTGGAGACCGACCGCGGATTTACGCTGATGGGCGCCGACCAGCCGCCCGGCATGGAGCACCGGCCCGGGAACAACTACGCGGTCAGCCTGAGCGGCGACGACGCGGACGAGCTGCGCGGCTACTGGGAGAAGCTGTCCTCCGGCGGAAACGTCTCCGTCCCCCTGGAGAAGCAGATGTGGGGCGACGTGTTCGGCATGTGCACGGACAAGTTCGGCATCACGTGGATGGTCAACATCACCGGTCAGGGCTGACCGGGAGAGCGTGCAGAGCGGCGTACGGCCGGGTGCCGGGAGCCGGCACCCGCCCGTACGGCGCACCACGCGTGGCTCAGCGGGTGGCCAGGACGATTCCGTACACCGCGAAGAAGAGGGCGACCACGAGGACGACGAGGAGCACGATGAACAGCGGACCGGCGGCCCAGCCGCGGGTCGGACGCCGGTGCGGGCCGACGCCGGTGCTGGTGCCCGTCTCCGCCGGAGGGGTCTCGCCCGGGGGTACGCCGCCTCCGGGCTCCAGGCCCGTCGTGGAACGGGGGTCGGGATCGGGGTTGCTCGGGACGGTCATGACCGTCACCTCCTGCTCACGGGTTCCGGCACGCCGGCACGGCCGTGCGGTCCGACGACTGCCCCGCCGGGCCGGTTTCATTCGTCCCGAGCGGGTAGTCGCGCAGCGAGGTACGCCGATACCGAGCAACAGCGTGCGCAGGAGGAGGAGAGCCATGACCACGCCTCAGCGCGGCAACAGCAAGTCCGGTCCCCGGCTGGACGACGAACGCAAGAAGGAAGTCGAGGGCCAGGTCCGGTCCGGGCATCCGACGCGTGCCGAGGAATGGCACGACCCCGAACCTCCGGTGGACCCGCCGCCCTACGACAAGGAGGAAGGCGAGGGGAAGTGACGTCGCCCGAGCGGCCCGCCGCAGACACCGACGGACGCGGCGACGACGTCTACCAGCCGACCGGCTCGGACGCCCGCAACCGGCCGAGCGACCCGCTCGACCCGGAGAACATGCTGGACCCGGAGCCGGGCGAGAGCCCCGAGGAACCGGGATTCTCCCCGCCCGACCGGCCGAGCGTGGTCACCCGCCGCGGCCCGACGACCGACGACCAACGCGAAGGCACCCGCCTCGACGACCGCCTGGCGGAGGAGCGCCCCGACGTGACGCCCGCGGAGGGCGACGACGTCGGAGACCTTCCCGGCGGCGAGGGCGAGCCGCTCGACGAGGAGTCCGGCGCCACGCCGGCCGGGCGCCTCGTCGTGCCCGACCCGCTGGTTCCCGGCGGCGTCACCGCCCGCGACACCGGGCCCGACGACGAGATCGCCGCCGAGGAGGCGGCGGTCCACCGGGACACCGGGATCGACGGCGGCGGCTGACAGGGGATTCGCGACCGATCAACGCACCACACCGGCGTGCGAGGTGATGAGGGTGAAGCTCGACTTCCTGGAGCCCGTGGCCCACAAGGGACCCTGGGCCTCCGTGTACGCGACCACCGGACCGCCCGACGAAGCGTCGGCGGAGCGCCGGGAACTCACCTGGAGTGAGTTGTGCCGCTCCCTGGAGGAACAGGGCGCGGACAAGGAGACCACCCGAGCGGTGCGCGAGGCGCTGGACCGGGTGCAGCCCGACACCGGACAGCGCGGCCTGGCGCTCTTCGCCGCGGAGGGGCGGGTCGCGCTCACCCGCGGTCTCGACCGGCCGCCGAGCGTGACCGAGGCGCTCTGGGCGGACCTGCCCCACGTCACGCCGCTGCTCGAACCCGTCGGACAGGCGCCCGTCTGCCTCGTCGCGCGCGTCGACCGCAGTGGCGCGGACTACCGCGTCCACGGGGCGAACACGGCGGAGGAGGCGGGCTCGGTCGAAGGCCGTGACTGGCCCCTCCACAAGGCGTCCTCGGGCGACTGGTCGGCCACGCACTTCGACGCCGCCGTCGAGAACACCTGGGAGGAGAACGCCGCCCTGATCGCCGACGAGCTCGCCGACCTCTGCCGTGCCCACGGCGCCGCGATGATGATGCTGGCCGGAGGCGCGCGCGAGTGCCACGCCGTACGCGAAAGGCTGCCCGCGGACCTGAGGGAGATCACCAGGATCAGCGAGCACGGCGGCAGGGCCGCCGGAGCCGACACCGATCTCCTGATGGCCGACGTCGAGGCGGCCCGGATGGAGATGGCGGCCCAGGGCACCGAGGCGGTTCTCGACCGCTTCCGTGCGGGCCGCGGCGACGGCGACCGGGACCGTACGGCCGTCGAGGGCATCCCCGCGGTGGTCGACGCCGTCCGGCAGCACCGGGTCGACACGCTGCTGATCAGCCCCGAGGGAGCCGATTCCGGCCGCGAGGTCTGGGTCGGCGACGCGCCGGACCAGGTGGCGGTACGGCGTTCCGAGGCCGAGTCGCTGGGCGCCGGAAGCCCGCACGCCGCCCGCGCGGACGACGCCCTCGTGCTGAGCGCGGCAGCGACCGGCGGCGAGGCCGTCATGGTGCCGGGCGACAGCTCGGCCGACATCCCGGCAGGCGGCATCGGCGCGCTCCTGCGCTGGCCCCGCAGCGGGCCGGAGGAGGCGGCAGACCGCTGACCGGGCGGACCCGTACGACATCAGGAGGCGGCCATGAACGGATCACGGAGCGGTCCGCAGCCCGGCGGAGGCAGGACCTCGGCCACGCCGCGTGACCTCGCCGAACTCAAGGAGCGGCAGGCCCACCGTGAGGACGAGCACAAGGAGACGGCGCAGCAGGGGACCGGGCGGCACGCGGCTCCCCGGGACCGCGGCGGGAACCAGGCAGGCCGGCACGGGCGCGCGGAGAAGGGCGTCGCCCCGGACGGCGGAATCCCCGGCGGCCGCCCGCCCGACGAACCCTGACCCTCCACCCGACCGACTCCGAACCCCCAGGTGACGGACCCATGAGCCGTCACCCGACGAACCCCTCACCGAAGGCGGACTCCCCGACCGGGAGCCCGCCTTCACCCTGCCCGGGGGAGTGGGACCGTCGGCACGGCCCCGCGAGTCCGGGGCGTCCCGCCCCGGCTGGTCCTCGGCGACGAACCGGTGAATTCCGTGCGCGTCGCCGCCCGGCGGCCTCCCCGTCGCCCCGTACGGCGGCAGGATCGCGGCACGGGCCTCGGCCTTGGCCGACGAGACACTGGGGTGCACGATGCGGCGGGACAGCGCGCTGCCGGAGAGCCGGGACACGGCGCCCGCGCCGACGGTCGCGGACACGGCCGTGGACCGGCGGATCCGGTCCGGAGTCAGGTTTCTGGGGCTGCTGACGACCACGGACCACAAGGTCGTCGGCTACCTGTACATGGTCACGTCGTTCGCGTTCTTCCTGCTCGCCGGGCTGCTGGCCATGGTGATGCGCGCCGAACTGGCGCGGCCGGGCCTGTCCCTGGTCAGCGCCGAGCAGTACAACCAGCTCTTCACCGTGCACGGCACCGTGATGATGCTGCTCTTCGCCACCCCCATGTTCGCCGGCTTCGCCAACGCCGTCATGCCGCTCCAGATCGGCGCGCCCGACGTGGCCTTCCCCCGGCTGAACGCCCTCACCTACTGGCTCTTCGCCCTCGGCGGTCTGATGGTCGTGTCCGGCTTCGTCGTGCCCGGAGGAGCCGCGTCCTTCGGCTGGTTCGCCTACGCCCCGCTCAACGGGCCGGTGTTCTCGCCCGGAGCGGGCGGTGACCTGTGGACCATGGGACTGGTCCTCTCCGGCGTCGCGACCACCCTCACCTCGGTCAACTTCATCACCACGATCGTGTGCCTGCGGGCCCCGGGCATGACGATGTTCCGGATGCCGATCTTCACCTGGAACGTGCTGCTCACCTCCGTCCTCGCCCTGCTCGCCTTCCCCGTGCTCACCGCGGTGCTGCTCGCCCTGGAGGCCGACCGGAAGTTCGGCGCCCACGTCTTCGACGCGGCCTCCGGCGGCGCCCTGCTCTGGCAGCACCTGTTCTGGTTCTTCGGGCACCCGGAGGTCTACATCGTCGCGCTGCCGTTCTTCGGCGTGATCTCCGAGATCATCCCGGTGTTCAGCAGGAAACCGCTCTTCGGGTACGTCGGCATGGTCGGGGCGACGATCGGGATCACCATGCTCTCCGCCGTCGTGTGGGCGCACCACATGTTCGCGACCGGGGCCGTGCTGCTGCCGTTCTTCTCGCTCATGTCCTTCCTCATCGCCGTGCCGACGGGCGTCAAGTTCTTCAACTGGATCGGCACCATGTGGCACGGCAGCCTGTCCTTCGAGAGCCCGATGCTGTTCGCGATCGGCTTCCTGGTCACGTTCCTGCTCGGCGGGCTCAGCGGTGTGCTGATCGCCTCGCCCCCGCTCGACCTGCACCTCACCGACTCGTACTTCATCGTCGCGCACCTGCACTACGTGCTGTTCGGGACCGTCGTCTTCGCGATGTTCGCGGGTTTTTACTTCTGGTGGCCCAAGTGGACCGGACGGATGCTCGACGAACGCCTGGGCCGGATCCACTTCTGGACCCTCTTCACCGGATTCCAGACGACGTTCCTGGTGCAGCACTGGCTGGGCGAGGGCGGCATGCCGAGGCGCTACGCCGACTATCTCGCGGCCGACGGGTTCACACTCCTCAACACCGTCTCGACCCTCGGCTCCTTCCTGCTCGGCCTGTCGACCCTGCCGTTCCTGTACAACGTGGTGCGCACCCGGACGCGGGGACGCGAGGCGGGCGTGGACGACCCGTGGGGGTACGGCCGTTCGCTGGAGTGGGCGACCTCGTGTCCGCCGCCCCGGCACAACTTCCTCGCCCTTCCCCGCGTACGCTCCGACTCGCCCGCCTCCGACCTGCACCACCCGCAGTCTCCCGGCCCCGGGACGTGGACGGGAGACGTGCGGGACCGCGTGCGGAAGGCAGTGGAGGAAGGGGAGAACGGATGAGAGCCGAGGCGCTCGTGTTCGCCGTCACGGCGGGCTTCTTCCTCGCCGTGGACGTCCTGTACGGGGTCTGGGCGCGTGAACCCGCGGGCATCGCCGCGCTGACCGTGGCCTTCCTGATGGCGCTGCTGGTCTGCTTCTTCTTCGCCCGTCACCACCGCGTCAACGGGCCGCGGCCCGAGGACCGCCGGGACGGCGAGGTGCGGGACCGGACCGGCCCGCTCGACCTGTTCCCGCCGCACAGCGGCTGGCCGGTGCTCATCGCCACCGGCGCGGCCGTCCTCGCGCTCGGTGTCGTCTACGGTCTGTGGCTGGCCCTGATCGGCCTCGGCGCCCTCGCCGCGGGCGTCGGCGGCCTGGTCTTCCAGTACGCGGGCGAGGACGAGGGCCGGTAGACGAGGGCCGCCGGCGGGGCGGTCCCGTCAGGGCGTCACGTCCTCGTCGGCGCCACCCGCCGCGCGACCGCCGCCGCCCTCCTCCGCCGCCGGCACCGCCGCTCCCTCTCCGGAGCCCTCCGGCACGAGCACCCGGGCGGGCGGCGCCGTGCGCTCCGCGACCGCGGCGCGTTCCTCCGCCCGCGCGGGGAGCACCACCCGGTCGGCGAGCAGGAAGCGGCTCAGGGCGGCCCGCAGCCGCAGCCGGCGGGACACCGGCCCGCCCTCGGGCAGCGCCAGGGGTTCCGGGGACTCCCGTACCAGCAGCCGGTACCGGACGTCGGCCGGGACGGGCCGGTGGCGGCCGGACAGCTCGCCGTACACCGCCTGCTCCACCTGGCGGGTCTCCTCGCCGCGGGTCAGCCGGCGGCGGTCCGCCGCCTGGAGCGCGAGGCAGATCCGCTTGGTCACGGCGAAGGCCAGGACCGGTCCGAGCACCAGCGCGACGCGCAGCAGCCAGGTGATCGTCTCGACGGAGATCCGGAAGGTGAAGGCGATGACGTCGTTGCCGCCGGCGAGCAGCAGCACGGCGTAGAAGACGATGCCGGCCACTCCGAGGGCGGTCCGGGCAGGGCGGTTGCGGGGCCGGTCGCACAGGTGGTGCTCCGCGCGGTCGCCCGTCGCCCACTTCTCGAGGAAGGGATAGCAGAGGAGCGCGGTGAACAGCACGCCGGGAAGGACCAGTGTGGGCACGAAGACGTTCCACATGATCGTGTGGCCGGCCACCACCGTGTCCCAGGCGGGCATCAGCCGCATCGCGCCTTCCAGGAAGCCGACGTACCAGTCCGGCTGGGAGCCGGCCGACACCTGGTCGGGCCGGTAGGGGCCGTAGTTCCACACCGGGTTGACCTGCGCGATGCCGCCCGTCACCGTCAGCGTGCCGAACACCAGCAGGAACAGTCCCGAGGACTTGGTGACGAAGTGCGGGACCATCGGCTGCCCCACCGCGTTGCGGTTGGTCCGCCCGGGCACCGCCCAGTGCGTGTGCTTCAGGTAGAACACGAGCAGCAGGTGCAGGGTGACGAGCGCGACGAGGAGCGCCGGGACGAGCAGCACGTGCAGCACGTAGAGCCGGGGAATGACCACCTGACCCGGGAACTGCCCACCGAAGAGGGCCATTTCCAGGTACGTGCCCAGCACCGGGACGGAGCCGACGATCGTGGCCGCCGTGCGCAGTCCGGTCCCGGACAGCAGGTCGTCCGGGAGCGAGTAGCCGGCGAAGCCCTCCAGCATCGCCAGCACGAACAGCGTCACCCCCACGACCCAGTTGGCCTCCCGGGGCTTGCGGAACGCTCCCGTGAAGAAGACCCGCAGCATGTGCACGGCGATGGCGGCCACGAACACCAGCGCCGCCCAGTGGTGCACCTGCCGGATCAGCAGCCCGCCGCGCACCTCGAAGCTGAGGCGCAGCGTCGTCGTGTACGCCTGCGTCATCCGCTGCCCCTGCAGCGGGGCGTACGGGCCGGTGTACACGGTCTCCACCATGCTCGGGTCGAAGAACAGCGTGAGGTAGACCCCGGTCAGCAGGAGCACGACGAACGCGTACAGGGCGATCTCGCCGAGCAGGAACGCCCAGTGGTCGGGGAACGCCTTCCGCAGGGCGCCGCGGGCGAGTTCCGCGAGCGGAAGGCGCCCGTCGGCCGCGTCGAACCCGCGGACGACCGCCGCCTTCGCGCGGGCGTTCCAGCGGTTCCTGTGCCTGCGAAGGAACATCCGTCTTCTCCCTGACGATCCCGCCGCTTCCCGCGCCCCGCCGCCCGCGGGGCCGCCCTGGAGACCCTGCCGCCCCGCCCTCCCCGGGCGGCCACGGGCGCGCCGGAGCTTGCGCCGGGCGGGCGAATAATCGGTCCGGCGCACCCCGCCGACGAACCGGGAGCCCCCGGCGGACGCCGATCGAACAGCGCGCCCAGAGGTTCAGTCGTTTTCGGTCAGTTTCTCTGTCAGGTCTTCGCCGCCGCCCGGCGAATTCGCGTCATCCGTCATACTCCGAGAATTCCCTTACCGGAGGAGAAGTCCATGCGCAGAGGTCTTCTCGGGGCCGGTCCGAGGGAGTGTTTCCGGCCGTCACGGTGAAACGTGAGGGTCCTCACCGTGGACCCCCGGGTTCGCGGTGGTTCTAATTGGCGGGCCCATTCGTACGGGCTGTCCGAAAGGACGTCACGGGGGCTTGCGAGGAGGTCGGCGATCGGGAAGGGTGCGCCGCCGAGGGCGGCGCCTTCGGCATGCCCCCGGCGGGTCTGCGCCGGGCGGGCGGGCCTTCGTCGGTGCCGATTCCTTACTCCTTCAACTCTCGCGTCTTCAACAAATGGTAGCGGGTCGCACGACTTCCTCCGTGATCCGGTGGAAGCCGAAACAGACGAAGAGGGAAAACGATGACGGACAACGGTCGTACGAGCCGGACACCCCGGAGCGACGACAGGTTCGAGAAGTTTCCGCTGACGGAGATCCAGTACGCCTACTGGGTCGGTCGCGGCTCCAATTTCGTGCTCGGCAACGTGGCGCCACACGCCTACTTCGAACTCGAAGGACGACGCCTCGACCCCGACGTGCTCTCCCACGGCTGGCGGACCCTGATCGAGCGGCACGACATGCTGCGCGCGGTCGTGGACGAGGACGGACAGCAGCGCGTCCTCGCCTCCGTGCCGAAGTTCGAGGTCCGATGTACCGACCTCCGGTCGGCCCCGCCGGAAGAGGCGGAGCGCGTGCTGACCGGCATACGCGACGAGATGTCCCACCACGTCTACACCGCCACCGACTGGCCCCTGTTCGACATCCGCCTCTCCCGGCTGCCCGACCACGACCGGCTGCACGTCAGCCTCGACCTCCTCATGGTCGACCTGGCCAGCCTCACGCTGCTGTTCAGCGAGTGGAGCGCGCTCTGCCAGGACGCCGAGCTGCGACTGCCTCCGGTCGACGTGACCTTCCGCGACTACGCGCTCGCCCTGGAGCAGGGCTCCCAGGCACCCCGGCACCGCAAGGCCCTCGACTACTGGACCTCCCGCGCCGCCACGCTCGCCCCGCCGCCCGACCTGCCGCTCGCCAAGTCGCCCGTCTCCGTCCACAAGCCCCGCTTCACCCACCGCGAGTACCACCTGCCCGAAGCCGACTGGAAGCGGCTGCAGGAGCGCTGCGAGGCCCGCGGCCTCACACCGACCGCCGTCCTCGCCGCGGTCTTCTCCGAGGTGCTCGCCGTCTGGAGCGGCACCCGGCGCTTCACGCTCAACCTCACCCTCTTCAACCGGCTGCCGCTGCTCCTGGACCGCAACGAGGCCGGCAAGCGCGTCGTCCACCCCCATCTGCGGCGCATGGTCGGCGACTTCACCTCCATCTGCCTCCTGGAAGTGGACGCCTCGACCGGCCGCTCGCTGACCGCACGCGCCGAGGCCACCCAGACCCAGCTCCAGAAGGACCTGCGCCACCGCCAGGTCAGCGCCCTGCAGACGCTGCGCGAACGCCGCCGGCTCGGCCTGCAGAGCGGCTTCGAGACGATGCCCGTCGTCTTCACCAGCGGCCTCGGCACCGCCGCCGACGTCAGCGACGCCATGGCCTACTTCGGCGACATCTCCTACCGGGTCAGCCAGACCCCGCAGGTCTGGCTCGACCACCAGGTCGTCGACTTCACCGGCTCCCTCGACCTGACCTGGGACTGCGTCGAGGAGCTCTTCCCCGAAGGCCTCCTCGACGACATGTTCGCCACCTACTGCGCGACCGTCGCCCGCCTCGCCCACGAGGACAGCCCCTGGGACGAGGAACTCACCGTCGACCTGCCCGGGCACCAGCTGACCGCACGCGCGGAAGCCAACGCGACCGAGGGCCCGCGCCCCGCCGGCCTGCTCCACGAGCCCTTCCTCGACCGGGCCGCCGCCCACCCGGAGCGGCCCGCCGTGCTGACCGCCGGCCGCGAGGTCAGCTACGGCGAACTCGCCGCCCGCGCCGAGGCCGTACGGCACCAGGTGGCGGCCGCCACGGACGGCGAGCCGCGCGACCGGCTCGTCGGCATCACCCTCGACAAGAGCCCCGAGCAGGTGGCCGCCGCGTACGGCGTGATGATGGCCGGCGCCGCGTACCTGCCCGTCGGCGCCGCCCTCCCCGCGCAGCGCCGCTCCCGCATCCTCGCCGACGGCCGGGCCCCCGCGATCGTCACCGACCGCGCCCTCGACGCCGCCCTGGAGTGGCCCGACGGGATCCCGCGCCTCCTCGTCGACGGCCCCGCCGCCCCGGAAGCGCCCGCCGGCCGTCTTCCGGCCGGTCCCGCCCGCCCCGGAGACCTGGCGTACGTCCTCTACACCTCGGGCTCCACCGGCACGCCCAAGGGAGTCATGATCGAGCACGGCGCCGTGCTCAACACCGTCGCCGACATCAACGAGCGCTTCCGCGTCGGCCCCGACGACCGCGTGTTCGGCCTCGCCGACCTCGGCTTCGACCTGTCCGTGTACGACCTCTTCGGCACCCTCGCCGTGGGCGCCGGGCTCGTCCTGCCGGACCCCGACATGCGCTCGGAACCGGCCCACTGGGCCAAGCTCATGGCCCAGCACGGCGTCACCGTGTGGAACTCCGTACCGGCCCAGATGCAGATGCTCGTCGAGCACCTCGAAGCCGGCGGCGAGATCCCCGAGCGGCTGCGTCTCGTCCTGCTCAGCGGCGACTGGATACCCGTCGACCTGCCCGGCCGCATCCACGACCTGTGGCCGGACGCCGAGATCATCAGCCTCGGCGGCGCGACCGAGGCCTCGATCTGGTCGATCCACCACCCCGTCGACGAGGTCCCGCAGGGCGCGAAGAGCGTGCCGTACGGCGTGCCACTGCGCAACCAGACCTTCCACGTGCTCGACGAGCGCATGGAGCCCTGCCCCGTGTGGACCGCCGGCCAGCTGTACATCGGCGGCACCGGACTCGCCCGCGGCTACTGGGCCGACGAGGAGCGCACCGCCGCCGCCTTCGTCACCCACCCGCGCACCGGCGAACGTCTCTACCGCACCGGCGACTTCGGCCGCTACCGCACCGACGGGACCATCGAGTTCCTCGGCCGCCGCGACGGCCAGGTCAAGATCAACGGCCACCGCGTCGAGCTCGGCGAGATCGAGGCCACCCTCTCCCAGCACCCCGGCGTGGACGCCTCGGTCGTCGTCAAGTCCGCCGACGGCGCCGGCGCCGCCCGCCTCCACGGCTACGTCGTCCCCTCCACCCGCGACGAGACGCTGTTCGTGACCGAGCACGCCGAGCCCGCGACCAGCGCGGAGCTCTGGCAGGCCCTCGGCACAACGGCCGGCCGGCCCGGGGCCGGACCCGCCCCCGAACGGCTGCGCGCCGCCTGGGACGTGCTCGACGAGGTGTACACCCTCGCCACCGCCGCCGCCTTCCGCTCCTTCGGCCTCCCGCACGAGCCGGGCGCCGTCTTCGACCCCGCGGCGCTGCGCGGCGCGGGCGTCGCGCCCCGCTACGAACGGTGGCTGGCCCGCGCCGTCGCCCGCCTGGAGGAGACCGGGCACCTTGCCGCGGGACCCGAAGGGACGACCGTCGCCCGCCCGCTGCCCGAGGCCCTGCCCGACGAGCTCAAGGGCCGTGCGCGCGGCGTCCTCAAGGACGTCCTCGGCATCGACGAGGACGTCACCGACTGGATGCTCACCCTCGCCGACGGCCTCGCCGACGTCCTCACCCAGAGCGTCCACTCCGCCGAGCTGTACGCCTCCGACCGCACCCCCGGCGTCTACGACCGGCTCTTCGGCCCCACGTACGAGGCCGCCGCCGACGCCGTACGCGAGTTCGCCGCCCGATGGCCCGCCGACCGCACCCTCAAGGCCATGGAGGTGGGCTCCGGCTACGGCTCGCTCACCCGGCACCTGCTGCCCCTGCTGCCCGAGGACCGCACCGAATACCTCTTCACCGACATCTCGCGCTACTTCACCGACCGGGCCAGGACCGTCTTCGCCGACCACCCGGCGCTCCGCTTCGACCTGTTCGACCTCGACCTCCCGCCCGCCGTCCAGGGCTTCGGCGACCAGGCCGCGGACCTCCTCGTCGCGGCCAGCGTGCTGCACGACATGCGGCGCATCGGCCCGACCCTGCGCAACCTGCGCTCCATGACCGCGCCCGGCGGCATCCTCCTCATGGTCGAGCAGACCACCTTCCACCCGTGGTTCGACCTCGTCATGGGACTCCAGCAGGGCTTCGACAACTTCGAGGACACCGAACTGCGCACCCGCCACTGCCTGCTCGGCCGCGAGCAGTGGGCCGCCGAGCTCGCCGCCGCCGGCTTCGCGCGCAGCCAGGTCCTCACCGTCACCGGCGGCCCCGCCTCCGTCGGCTTCGACGTGATCGTCGCCCAGGCACCCGACACCCGCCGCCGCTTCGCCCCCGACGCCCTGCGGGAGTTCGCGGCGGCACGCCTCCCCCGGCACATGGTGCCCGCGCAGATCCTCGCCCTGGAGGAGCTGCCCCTGAACGCCACCGGCAAGGTGGACCGCGCGGCGCTCGCCAAGGCGGGGGCACGCGGAGCGAGCCGCGGCAAGCCGGCCAGGCCGCCGCGCACCGACCGGCAGCGCAAGCTCGTCGAGATCTGGCGCGAGGTCCTGGGCCTCAGCCGGGTCGACCTGGACGACGACTTCCTGGACGCGGGCGGCGACTCGCTGCTCGCCGCGCGGCTCGTCGCCCATCTGCAGACCGCGTTCGACGTCTCCGTGCCGGTCGGCACGGTCCTCCAGTACACGACGGTCGAGGCGCTCGACGGCTACCTCGAGCAGCTCCTCGGACCGTCCGAGCTCATGCCCGGGGAGAAGTGATGAACGAGACCCAGCAGACCCAGCACACCGGCACCGGCGGCACGCCACCTCGCGCCGGAGGCAGGCCCTCCGCCGACGAGATCGTGGCGTGGGTCCTCGGCTTCCTCGCCGAGATCCTCGACGTACCGCCGCAGGACATCGACCCCGCCACGCCGCTCGACGAGCTCGGCGTCGACTCGGCCACCACCCTCGTCATGTGCGCCGGTCTCGGCGACGAGTTCGCCCTGCCCGTACGGCCCAGGGACGTGTTCGACCACTTCACGGCGGACGCCCTCGCCCGGCACCTGACGGCACCACAGCCCGCGGGAGTGTGAGCGACCCGTGAGCACCTCCACGCCGCCCCGCTGGATCATCGGCGGGGCGCCGCGGCCGGCCGCCCCCAAGCTCTACTGCTTCGCCCACGGGGGCGGCTCCGCCGCCGAGTACCTGCGCTGGGCCCGCGACCTCAGGGCCGGCGAACCGCACGCCGTGCAGCTGCCCGGACGCGGCTCGCGGACCGGCGAACCCGTGATCACGTCGATGGACGCGCTGGTCGCCGCGCTCCTCGACGGCGTACGGCCGGCCGCGGAACCCTTCGTGTTCTTCGGACACAGCTTCGGTTCGCTCGTCGCGTTCGAGTTCACCCGCGCGCTGCGGGCGGCCGGCCGACCGCAGCCCGCCCACCTCGTCGTCTCCGGCTACCCCGCCCCGCACCTGCCCCGCGCCGCCTCCCGGCTGCACCTGCTGGGCGACCGCGAGCTCCTCGAAGCCGTCTCCGAGCTGCACGGAGGCATCCCGCCCGAGGTCCTGGCCGACGACGACCTGGCGACCCTCGCGGCCCGGGCCCTGCGCGCCGACTACCAGGTCCTGGAGACCTACGCGCACCGGCCCGAGGCGCCCCTGTCCGTCCCCGTCACCGTGCTCGGAGGCACGGAGGACCGGGTCACCGCCGAGCAGCTGGAGGCCTGGCGCGAGCTGACCGACGCCGAGGTGACGGTACGCCGCTTCCCGGGCGGCCACTTCTACCTCCGGGACCGGCCGGCCCCGGTCCTGCGGGCACTCTCCGGCGCCCTCACGGCGGCGGTCGCGGGGGAGAGGAACGCGCCGTGCTGACCTTCGCCGCCGCGTCCCTGGTCCTCATCATGATCCCCGGACCCGACCAGGCGCTGATCACCCGCAGCGCCCTGGCCGGCGGCCGGCGGGCCGGCCTGCTCACCATGGTGGGCGGCGTCCTCGGTCTGGTCGTGCACGTCGGCGCCGCCGTCCTCGGCATCTCCGCGGTGCTGCTCGCCTCCGCCACGGCGTTCACCGTCCTGAAGGTCGTGGGCGCCGTGTACCTGGTCTGGATGGGCATCGCGACCCTGCGCGGCGCCCGCCGCACGCTGCGCGAGCAGTCCGGGCCGCCCGACGGCGGCGACGGGGCGGAGGAGGAAGGGGCCGGCGGCAGATACGTGCGGTACGGCTTCCTCTCCAACGCGCTCAATCCGAAGGTCGCGCTGTTCTTCGTGACCTTCCTGCCGCAGTTCCTGCCGCCCGACGGCCAGGTCTTCCCCAGGGCCATGGCCCTGTCGCTGGTGTTCGCGGCGCTGTACCTGCTGTGGTTCAGCCTGTACGTCATCACCGTCGACCGCCTCGGCAGAGTCCTGCGCCGCCCGCGGGTCCGCGCCCGGATCGAGCAGGTCACCGGCCTCCTGCTGATCGGCTTCGCGGTCCGGCTGGCCCTGCAGTCGCCCTGACCCGACGCCGCCGTGCGTGCGCTGTGCCGCGCGTGCGCGGCGGCGCCCCGCGGGGATCCCCGTGCGGCCCGGCCGGCCACCACGAGCGCCCGGCGTCTTCTTCTGCGCCTGGAACCGTCTCCCGTGCGCCCGGCGCGGCGCCCAGGAAGCGAAGAGCGCCGTGCGCTCGCCGGTTCAAGTGAATGGGGCCGGGTGCGCGTTGGTCGGTTTATGTCACCGGGCACGTTCCTGCCGGCGGTTCTCACCGTTGAGAGGGGCACCCATGACGAGCCACGCCACCGAGGCCGGGCTTGAAGACCTGCTGCACCAGGCGCTGCGCGCCACGGGTACGGGCGCGCGCTGGACGACCGGCACGGACGAGACGTGGTGCCGTGTCGCGCCCCGGTCCGGGACCCGGCGCGAGCAGGGCTGGAAGCTGCACCTCTCGGCGACGGCCGCCTCGGCGCCCACGGTCCTCGCGAAGGCCCTCGACGTGCTCCTGCGGGAGGAGTCGGCGTTCAAGTTCGCCCGCTCGCTGGAGCAGGTGAGCGCGCTCAACTCCCGTGCCACGCCCCGCGGAAGCTCGGGCAAGTTCATCACCGTCTACCCGCGCTCCGACGACGCCGCGACCCGGCTCGCCCAGGACCTCCACCAGGCCACGGCGGGCCTCCCGGGCCCCAGGATCCTGTCCGACCAGCCCTACGCCGTGAACAGCCTCGTGCACTACCGCTACGGCGCCTTCGTCGGCCGGCGGCGCCTCGCGGAGGACGGCCTGCTGGTCTGGTACATCGAGGACCCGGACGGCAATCCCGTGGAGGACAGGCGCACCGGCCGGTACTCCCCGCCCTCCTGGGCGGTCTGCCCGTTTCCCGCCACGGTGCCCGCCCCGCCCCGCACGGCGGACGCGACGAGCGGGCCGGTGGTGCTCGGCGGCCGCTTCGCGGTACGGGAGGCGATCCGGCACACGAACAAGGGCGGCGTCTACCGCGGCACCGACCTCCGGACCGGCGCACCCGTGGTGATCAAGGAGACGCGGCCGCACGTCGAGGCCGACGCCTCCGGCAGCGACGTACGCGACTGGCTGCGCGCGGAGGCCCGGACGCTGGAACGGCTCAGGGGCACGGGGCTCGCTCCGGAACCGCTCGCGGTGTTCGAGCACGGCGGGCACCTGTTCCTGGCCCAGGAGGAGGTGCCGGGCGTCACCCTGCGCACCTGGGTCGCCGAGCACTTCCGGGACGTGGGAGGCGAACGCTACCGCGCCGACGCACGGGCCCAGGCCGCCCGCCTGGTGGAGCTGGTCGCGGCGGCGCACGCCCACGGCTGCGTCCTGCGGGACTTCACGCCCGCCAACGTCATGGTCCGCCCGGACGGCGAACTCCGCCTCATCGACCTGGAACTCGCCGTCCGGCAGGACGAGCGCGCCCTGCCCACCCGCGTGGGGACCCCCGGATTCAGCGCTCCCGAACGCCTGGCCGACGCACCGGTCAGCCCGACGGCCGACTACTACAGCCTCGGAGCCACCCTCTGCTTCGTCCTGGCCGGCAAGGTGCCCCACCTGCTGCCCGAGGAGCCCGCCACCAGGACCCCGGAGCAGCGCCTCGCCGCCTGGCTGGCCGCCTGCACCGGCCCGCTGGGGCTGCCTGACGCCCTCGTGGACATGGTCCTGGGACTGATGAAGGACGAGCCCGCCGAGCGCTGGGACCCGCCGAAGGCACGCGAGGCACTGGCAGCGGGCGAGGCACCGGCACGTGAGGCACTGACAAGCAAGGGGCTGCCACGCGAGGCGATGACGCGCGAGACCCTGGCAGCGGGCGACGCACTGGCAGCAGGCGAGGCCCTGGCCCGCGAGGCCCTGCCCCGTGACGAGGTCCGCGCTCCCGAGCCCCCCGGAGCGGGGGATCCGGCGCCGCCGGGCCACCGCCGCGCCGCCGCTGCCCGGCCGGCAGGGCCCGACCGTCGTCCCGACCACGACCCCGTGGCCGCGATCGTCGGCCACCTCGTCGACTCCATGACCCCGGCGGACGACCGCCGGCTGTGGCCCGTGTCCACCACGGCCGGAGAGACCGACCCCTGCACCGTGCAGCAGGGTGCGGCCGGCGTCCTCGCCGTACTGACCCGGTACCACGCACTCACCGGCGACCCGCGCCTGCCCGGAGCGATCTCGACCGCGGGCCACTGGATCGCCCGCCGCACCGACACCCGCTCCACGCGCCCCGGCCTGCACTTCGGCGGTCGCGGAACGGCGTGGGCCCTGTACGAGGCCGCGCGCGCCGTCGACGACCGCCGGCTCACCGACCACGCGGTGGAGCTGGCGCTGGCCCCGCAGCGGTCCACGCCCGGCCACGACATCACCCACGGCACCGCGGGCAGCGGACTCGCCGCCGTCCACCTCTGGCACCGCACCGGCGACCCGCGCTTCGCCGCACTGGCCGTCGACGCGGCCGACCGGCTGGCCGCCGCCGTCCGGCGGGAGCCGTCCGGAGCGGGCTGGGAGGTTCCCGCGGAAGCCGCGTCGGGAGAGGCCGGCAAGCGCTACCTGGGCTTCGCCCACGGAACGGCCGGAATCGGCTGCTTCCTGCTCGCCGCCGCGGCCGTCTCGCACCGCCAGGAGCACCTGGACCTGGCCGTCGCGGCCGGCGAGCTCCTGGTGGCCAACGCCGTGCGCACGGGTGACGCGGCCCAGTGGCCCGCCAAGGCCACGGACGTGCCGACGGCCGCGTACTGGTGCCACGGCGCGGCGGGCATCGGCACCTTCCTCGTCCGCCTGTGGCAGGCGACCGGAGACGAGAGGTTCGGGGAGCTCGCCCGCCGCAGCGCCCACGCGGTCGCGGAACGCGCCGCCCGTGCCCCGCTCACCCAGTGCCACGGGCTCGCGGGAAACGGCGACTTCCTCCTCGACATGGCCGAGGCCACAGGTGATCCCGTCTACCACGCCATGGCCGAGGATCTGGCCCGCCTCATCCTCGCCGAAGGCGCCCTTCGCAACGGCCACATGGTCTTCCCCAACGAGTACGGCGACGTCTCGACCAGCTGGAGCGACGGTTCCGCCGGAATCCTCGCCTTCCTCCTGCGCGTCCGCCACGCCGGTCCCCGGCACTGGATGGTCCAGCAGCCGGTCTGAGCGGCAGGAAGTTCTGCCGCCGTCCCCGAAGAAAAGGAACACGGAAAAGGGAGTCACCCATGGAAAACCAGGACCTCGAACTGCTGGCCCGGCTCCACGCCCTGCCGGAGACCGAACCCGTCGGCGCCGACGGGGCGCCGTTCGCCGCGACGTGCGAGTGCGTCGGACTGCTGACCCTCCTCAACACCGTCTGTATCGGCGTCAGCTGCGCCTAGGCCGACAGTCGCCCCGGCCGGCAGCTGCCCGGGACAGCCGCCGGCCGGGATGACGCACGGAGCCAGACAGGAACGGACCACATGCAGCCACCCGCCGGTGCCGACGACACCGCCCGAGCAACCGTCACGACAGCCGCGCCCGCCGGCACCGCCGAAACCGCCCGAGCAGCCGTCACGACAGCCGCGCCCGCCGGCCCGCCCGCCCCGCACCACCGGCCCGACCCCGCCTCCGCCGTCAGCACGCGCGGCCTGGTCAAGAGCTACCCGGGGCCGCAGGGCACCGTCACCCACGCCGTACGCGGCCTCGACCTGGACGTCTCCCAGGGCGAGACCTTCGCCTTCCTCGGCCCGAACGGCGCCGGGAAGTCCACCACCATCGCCCTGCTGTGCGCCCTCGCCCGCCCCACGTCCGGTCACGCCACGGTGGCCGGCGCCGACGTGCTCACCCAGCCCCACCAGGTACGGCGACAGGTCGGCATCCTCTTCCAGCACAGCGCCACGGACACCGACCTGACGGTCGAACAGAACCTCCACGTCCACGCGCGCCTCTACGGGATGCGCCGCCGCGACGCCCGCGCACGCGCCGCCGAGGTGCTGGAGACGGCCCGGCTGACCGACCGGCGGCGTGCGCCCGTACGCACCCTGTCCGGCGGCATGCGGCGCCGGCTGGAGATCGCCCGCCAACTCCTGCACGCCCCGCGCGTGCTGTTCCTGGACGAGCCGACCACCGGACTCGACCCCCATGCCCGCGCCCAGGTCTGGGACCACCTGCGCGCACTGCGCGACCGGCACGGCACCACCCTCTTCGTCACCACCCACTACCTGGAGGAGGCGGAGAACTGCGACCGCATCGCCATCATCGACCACGGCCGGCTCGCGGCCCTGGGAACGCCCGCCGCGCTGAAGACCGCGATCGGCGACGACCGGGTGGCGCTGCGCACGAGTGACGACGCGGCGGCACGGGAGGTCGTGCGCGGGGTCGCGCCCGACCGCGCCGTCACCGTGGACGCGGGCGGCCTCTGGCTGCGGGTGCGCGGCGGCAGCGCCTGGATCCCCCGCCTGTGCGCGGCACTGGAAGGCCACGGCATCGCCGTGCACGCCGCCTCCGCCACGCCGCCCACGCTCGACGACGTCTTCTTCCACCACACCGGCCGCAGCCTCGACGCCCGCTCCGCCGCGTCCCCGGCCACGGCGGACACCGGAGGCGGCCCATGACCACGCTCACACCGGAGGCCTCGGGCGGCACCGGCGGCGCACCACCGGGCGACGCCTCCGAGACCTCTCGCGCCTCGGAGACCGCCCGGGCCTCGAAGGGCGTCGGCGACGGCGTAGGGACCGACCGTCTGCGGCGGGAACTGCGGGCGGTGCGAGCCCTCGTCCACCGCGACCTGCTGCGCCTGGCGGGCCAGCGCACCCACACCGCGCTGATGCTGCTCCACCCCGTGCTCTACCTGCTCGTCCTCGGCGGCGGCCTGGCCGCGCTCATTCCCAGCTCCCGGCTGGGCGTCGGCTACCAGGGCTACCTCTTCCCCGGCATGCTGATGATGACCGTGCAGACCCCGGCCGTCATGGTGGGCGTCCGGCTGATCACTGACCGGCAGAGCGGCTACCTGCGAGAACTCCTGATGGCCCCGGTCCACCGCGCCACCCTGCTCCTCGGCAGCTGCGCCGGCGGCACCCTGGTCGCCACCGCCCAGGGCGCGGTGCTCCTCGCCCTGGCCGGCTACGTCGGTCTTCCCTACGACCCGCTGCTCCTGCTCCTGCTCCTCGCCGGCATGGTCCTCGCCTCCTTCACCGTCACCGCGCTGGCCCTCGCCCTGGCCGTCGGCCTCCGCCGGGCGGAGACCTTCCACACGCTGCTCGGCCTGGTGATGATGCCGCTGCTGTTCCTGTCCGGCGGCTTCTTCCCCCTGACGACGCTGCCGGGCTGGGTCCGCGCCGTCGCCGACGCCAATCCCCTCGCCCACGCGGTCGACCTGCTGCGCCGCTGCATCGCCCTGCGCGTACCGGACCAGGCCGCCACCGGCGGCGTCGAGTGGGCCGGCCGGCAGCCTCCCCTGCTGCTCGAAGCCGGCCTCCTGGCGGCCGTCGGCACGGCCGCCCTCCTGTGGGCCGCCCGCCGCTTCAACCGCCCGCAGTGAATCGGCACCTGGCGCGGAGACGGTGTCACGGCGACTCCGTGCCGTTGGGGTTCCGTCGTGGCGTTCCCGGCGGGATTCTGGCTTCATGAAGACAACGGCGCGGATCATCGGAAGGTTGGTGTGCGCGGCCGGCGGGGTGTGGGTGGCCTCCGAGGTCGTGGGCCGGTTACGGATCGGTGGCACCGCGGGCGAGCGCCTGGGGTCCGTGGGCGTTCTCGCCACGGTGTTCATCGCCTTCGTCATGCTCGTCCCCCTGCCCCTGACGCGACTGCTCGGGCGGGCCGTGACGAGGAATCAGCGGCGCATGGCGGAGGAGCCCGACTGGGGCGGCTCCGACTGGGAGTTCTTCGCGCCGCTGCGCAGACATTTCGTCTACGTCGGCCTCGGCATGGCGCTCGCGGCCGTCGTCCTGCTCGTGGTGGGGCCGGCGGGGCTGTGGGCCGGGACGGAGCTGGGTGCCGCGCTGGGCCTGGACGTCCGGCTCGACGGCGGGCTCAAGGCCGTCGTCACCGCCGGGCTCGTGGTCGCCGCCGTGGAGACGGTGCTGCAGCTCGTGCTCGCCGTGCCGGTGAAGCGCCGCCGCCGCGGCGCGCTGCGTTCCCTGAGCGGCCTGCTCCTGGCCGGGGCGGGTCTGGCGCTCGCGGAGGTGTGGCTGGACGGCGTGCAGGCGGCGGACCCGCGATGGCTGACGCTCGCCGTCGTCGCCGCCCTCTTCGACCTGCGCTTCCGGTTCACCCTGACACTGCCCGTACCCGGAGTGGCGTCACTGGTCCTCGTGTCGCTCAACGTGCTGGCACTCTGGCTCGTCGTGTGGCTCACCGGTCTGCTCCACGTCGACGGCTTCTGGCCCCTCGTGGGAACGGTCGCCCTGATGTGGGCGGCGGAATGGCCGAGCCGCCTGGCGAACGCCGCGGCGGAAGCCCGCGCCAACCCGCCCCAGCCCCCGCACGACCCCTTCTGGCCGGACCACTCCCTGCCCCAGTCGCCGCTGTACTGATCCGGGCGCGTGAGAACCTGGCCGGATGACCGAGGCATCCGCCTCCGCGGCGACCGCACGCTGGCCCTTCGCCGCGTCGGGGGAAACGGACGTGCTCGCCCTGCCCACGGGCGAGCACCCGGGACCCCGCTGGCGCCGGCTGCGACGGGCCGAGCTCGCGCGCCGGACGGGCGAGCCAGGAGCCGCCCCCGGCCGGCTCAGCCCAGCGACACCGTCGCCTTGTGCACCGCGCCCAGGGTGCCCGGCGTGACGCGCAGCCTCAGGGCGGTGCCCGTCGAGAGGACTTCGACTGAGGGGTCCTTGGCGGTCACCGAGGCGACGGGGCGGTTCCAGGTGAGGTCGATGGCGTCGCCCGTGCGCAGGGGGCCCGAGACGCAGACGGTGGCGGTGGCGCCGGTCTCGCGGATCAGGACGCTCGCCGGCTGGGAGGCGGTCAGCGGGCCCACGGTGGCGGGGAGCCAGAAGTTGACCGCGGTGACGCCGAGCGAGGGGACCTGGACGCCCTGCTGTTCGTTGGTGTTGGCCAGGACCCCGAGCCAGGAGGTGTCGGCGGCGCGGGCCGCGGTCTGCTGGGCCGTGGCGCCCGGCATGAGCACGTAGGCGTAGGTCGCCCACGTCGGGTCCGTACCGTGGTCGAACCACAGGGCGAGGTAGCGGCGCGTGACCGGATCGGTGACGGCCGAGCGGTTGATGTCGGACCAGGCCCCGGTGCGGGCCTCGCGCAGGGCCCTGACGGTGGCGCCGCCGGGGAAGACGTATCCGGCGTGGCCGGCCAGATGGGCCCAGCGCGCCCCGGTCAGCGTGGCGCTCCACCCGAGGGCGGTGGACTGGGCGGCGCCGTCGACGGTGAAGGCGTGCGTGCCGGACGGGCCCAGGTTGCGGTTCTCCACGACGGACTCGACGCCCGTGCCGTCCCGGCCGTGGATGCCGGCGCCCAGGCAGACCACCGCGTCGTCGAGGAAGAACCAGGACTTCTTCGCCAGCAGCGTCGAGGAGAGGCCCTTGAGGTACTGGCCGACGGCCGCGTAGGTGCCGTCGGTCGCACCGCCGACCCAGCGCACGTCCGGGCGCGCCGCGCCCCAGGTGCCGCCCTCGCCGTCCGCGAGGGGCTTGCGGGACGCGGTGGTGCCGGGCAGCCGGTAGGGGTCGACGGTGGGCCAGAAGTCGTCGGTGTACTGCCCGTTGGCGAACGTGCCACCCCACCAGTACAGCATTCCGGAGCTGCTGTGCCAGGCCCGGAGGTTCTCGCCGTTGCCGTTCTCGTAGTACGTGATCCGCTGGGACGCCATCGCCACGGCGGCCGCCCAGCCGGGCCTGCGGTGCACCGCCCGGTCCATCGAGGGGAAGAGGCGGTGGCCCGTCGGCTCCGCCGAGCCCGTCGGGACGGTGTCGTCGACGGCCTTGAGCCGGGCCAGCTGCGCGACGCCGAGGGCGGGGCCGGCGAGCACCGGACGGTAGTAGTCCCGGGCGATCCAGCCCTTGATCATCTGGTCCCAGCGGCTCTTCTCGGCGGGAGACGCGCTCACGCCGAGGAGCGCGATGCAGGCGATGATCCCGTGTCCGCGCAGGTGGTCGTCCTGGCGGAGGCCGGCCGGGTCGCTCTTCTGCACGCCGCGGCTGATCGCGCGCCCCGACACCAGCTCCATGGCGAGGCCGTTGAAGAGGAACGGCGCGTACGCCTTCTCCACGGAGTCCAGCACGACCTGGCGGCCGGGGTCGGTCACTTCCCAGGCCGTGCCCTTCAACAGGGCGAACAGCAAGGACAGTCCGCCGAGCATGACGGAGCCGTACGACCCCGCGTAGGGGACGTAGAGGTGCTGGACGAAGCTGCCGTCCCGGTAGAGCCCGTCGCCCGTCGTGACGTAGGGGAAGACGGGGGAGAGGGCGTCACGGGCGAGGGCGAGCTTCGGCGCGGCCCCGCCCACCGCTCCGCGCAGCGCGAGGACGCGGCACAGGTCGACGCGGTTGGCGCCGGTGGAGGTGCCGCTGTAGGAGGCGACGGCGCTGTCGGGCACGAAGTGGTCCACAGCGGCGCAGTGGTCGGCGATGCGGGCGGCCCCGAGGTGCTCGTACAGCAGCACGTCGATGTCGAGCAGCGCCTGCGGAGCGCCTATCTGCCAGCTGTACCAGTTGCCGTACCGGGTCTGCCCCGCGTTGTACGCCTGGTCGTGGAGGTGGTCGACGCCCGCGAGGATCTCGTCGCGCAGCGCGTCGTTCCCGGTCAGCCCGGTGCCGGGCTGGCTGTACGCCTCGGCCATGGTGCGCAGCCGGTGGAAACTGCTGTTGAGGTTGCCGGAGTAGGTGTACGACTCGGCGTCCGTGTCGGGCTCCGGGTCGGCGTAAGGCAGGTCGGGCCAGAGGGAGCCGGCCGCCCGGGACATGGTGGAGCGCAGGTTCGCGGCGGTGGAGCCCAGGGTGGCGAGCTTGCTCGCGAAGGGTTCGGCGGTCGGGGAGAAACCGGTTCCGAGGATCAGATCCCGCCACGCCAGGCGCAGGGCGCCGTACGCGTCGGCGGCCTCCGCGGCGGCCGCGGGGCCCGCCGTGGCGGCGACGGGGACGGACGCGAGCGCCGCCGCGGCGACGGCGGCTCGCAGCAGCCCGCGGCGGGACGGACGGCCAGGGTCGGCGGGGAAGGGCACCGGATGCATGTGACTGCCTCTCGGGGGCGAGGGAGATGACGCACGGGCGGTGAAGGGCCGTCGCATGGGTGGCGGCCGGTGACCTGCCGGACGACAACCGGGACGGCAAGCGCTTTCTCCCATGGCCGGAAACGCTCCGTCAAGAGGCGTGCGTCCGGCACCTCCCGCCGCCTCGCCTCCCTGGCCGGAGAAGGGCGCTCTCTATCCTCATGTGGCCCTGCGGACAAGGGGGTTGCCCGTGCGCGAAGGGGCGCACGGTGGTGCGGGAGATCTCGACATGGTCACAAGCCGCACCGGAGGATGCCTGACACCTAAGGCGTGCCTTACCTAAGTTGTATGGTGGCGCGGTCGGTTCGACGGCGGGAGGGAAAGTGGTGTCCATGGGTGACGTCCGCCTCATGGCGAACGATCTGGACGTCGGTCATGGCGGCCGGACGGTACTGAAGCAGGTGGACCTGTCCTTACGGGTCGGTGAGATCACCGTCCTGGTCGGCCCCAACGGCTGCGGCAAGTCCACCCTGTTGCGCACCGTGGCCGGACTGCTCCCGCCGATCGGCGGCGAGATCCGCATCGACGGCGAGCCGCTCCGCTCGCTCGGCCGCCGCGCGCTCTCCCAGCGCCTGGCCTTCCTTCCCCAGACCTCGCAGGCACCCGCCGGGGTCACGGTCCGTGAGCTGGTACGCCACGGCCGCTACGCCCACCGCGGCGCCCTCGCCCGGCACACCGCCGAGGACACCGAGGCGATCGACTGGGCCCTCGACGTCACCGACGCACGGCCCCTGGTCGACCGCCGGCTCGACGAACTGTCCGGCGGCGAACGCCAACGCGCCTGGCTCGCCATGGTGCTGGCCCAGCGGGCCGGCGTCCTCCTCCTGGACGAGCCCACCACCTACCTCGACATGCGGCACCAGTTCGACGTCCTCGACGTCGTCCGCCGGCTCGCCCGCGAACACGACATCGCCTGTGGCGTCGTGCTGCACGACCTGATGCAGGCCGCCGCCTACGCGGACGAGGTCGTCGTGGTGGCCGACGGCGGCGTCGCCGCCTCAGGAACCCCCGACGAGGTGCTCAACCCCGACGTCATCCAGCGCGCCTTCGGGCTGCGCGTCAACGTCGTCCGCGACCCCGCGACCGGATACCTCGCGTGCTTTCCCCAGCGGTCCGAGGCCTCCGCCGCGTCCTGAACCGACCCGGCCCGTCGCGACCGCGTCCTCGCCACGTCCTCACCACGTCCCGAACCCGCGACGTACTTTCCCGCGCCCCGCCGACAGCGGTGTCCGCACTGCCCGCACTGCCCGTACAGCCCGTACACAAGGAGAGATTCACCATGCAGAAAATGCTGCGCGCCCTCGCCACGGGCGGTGCCACCGTGGCCCTCGTGCTGACCGCCGCCGGCTGCGGGGGCGGCACCGTCGGCGAGGCGAACGACGGGAAGAAGACCGGCGACACGACCACCGGCGCCAAGATCACCGTCGACACCGCGCAGGGCAGGGTCTCGCTGGACAAGCCCGCCGTGAAGGTCGTCACCCTGGAGTGGACGTACGCCGAGGAGCTCGTCGCCGTCGGCCTGCCGCCCGTCGGCAACGCCGACAACAAGGGCTACGGCACCTGGATCACCGCCAAGGGCGCTGCCCTGCCGGCCCAGGTCACCGACGTCGGCAGCCGCAACGAGCCCAGCCTGGAGAAGATCAAGGCGCTCCAGCCGGACCTCATCGTCATCGACAACGACCGCTCCAAGGCCAACCTGAAGCAGCTCCAGGCCATCGCGCCCGTGCTGTCCTTCACGTACACCACCAAGCCCCAGCTCGCCACGATGAAGAAGAACTTCACCGAGCTGGCGAAGGCGGTCGGCAAGGAGAGCAAGGCCGCCGAGGTGACCGCGCAGATCGACGCCAAGGCCGCCGACCTCAAGGGCAGGCTGGACAAGGCGGGCAAGGGCGGCCTCAAGTACGCACTGGCCCAGGGCTTCACCGCCAACGGCGCCGCCTCGATCCGGATGCTCACCGACGACGCCATCGCCCCGCAGGTGCTCAACCTCGCCGGGCTGAAGAACGGCTGGAAGGGCCAGTCCGACGCGTGGGGCATGACCACCGTCGGCGTCGAGGGTCTGACGCAGGTCGAGAAGGACGCGACCTTCCTGTACGTCGCCGCCGACAACGACAACCCGTTCACCGGCGACCTCGCCGGCAACGCGGTGTGGAAGGGGCTGCCCTTCGTCAAGAACGACAAGGCGCTGCCGCTCGACCCGGGCACCTGGCTCTTCGGCGGGCCGCTGTCCGCGCAGCACATCCTGGACGAGACCGGCAAGGCCCTGAAGGTCTGATGGTCTCGGAAGGACTGACGGCCGCCGCCCCGGCCGGAAGCACCGGCCGCCGCCCACGAGCCCTGCTCGTGGGCGGCGCCCTGTCCCTCGTCCTCGCCGCGGTCGTGGTGGTCCACCTCGGCCTGGGCGTGTCCGGCGTCGGCATCGGCGACATCCTGGACCTGCTGCTCGGACACGGCGACGCCCGTACCGAGGACGTCCTGGTCGGCAGCCGCCTGCCGCGCACCCTGACCGGCCTCGTCGTCGGCGTCGCGCTCGGCATCTCCGGCGTGCTCGTCCAGGGCGCCACCCGCAACCCGCTGGCGGCGCCCGACACGCTCGGCGTGAACGCCGGAGCGTACTTCGCCGTGGTCCTCGTGGCCTTCACCGGCGTGAGCCTCGGCCCGGTGCCCGCCGGCGGCGCGGCGTTCCTCGGTGGACTGCTCGCGGTCGGCCTCGTCTATCTGCTCACCAGCGGGGGAGTGCTGACGCCGGGACGGGTGCTGCTCGCCGGGGCGACCGTCGCCCTGGCGGCCACCTCGGCCGCCGAGTTCCTGCAGATGCTCGACGTGCAGGCCACCCGCGGGCTGTTCTTCTGGGGCAACGGAACCCTGCTCCAGTCCGGCCTGGAACGGCCGCTCACCCTGGGCGCCGTCGTCCTCGTCGGCGCGCTGGCCGCCCCGTTCCTGGCCCGCCCGCTGGACCTGCTCGCGCTCGGCGACGAGACCGCGCAGGCGATGGGCGTACGGGTCGAGCGGATCCGCCCCGCCGCCTTCCTGCTCGCCGTCCTGCTGTCCGCCTCGGCCGTCTCGCTCGCCGGCCCGATCGGCTTCGTGGGGCTCATCGGGCCCGTGATCGTACGGCAGTTGGGCATGCGACGGCACGCCCTGCTCGTCCCGATGGCGGCCCTGCTCGCCTCCGCGCTCGTCCTGGGCGCCGACGCCGCGGCCCAGCTGATCGTGACGCCGTCCGCGACCCAGCCCGCCGAGATCCCGGTCGGCGTGGTCACGGCGCTCATCGGCGGACCGGTCTTCATGGCCCTGGCCCGGCGGGTGAGCACCGGCGACGCCGACACCGGCGCCGCCGTGGTGGTCTCCGACCGGCGCCGCGCGCCCGGATACGCCGTCGCGCTCGGCGGCGGCCTCGTCGCCCTGGCCGTCGCGATGGCCGTGTCGCTGCGCGTCGGTGACGTGCCCGTCAGCTGGAGCCAGCTGGGGGCCGCGCTGACCGGCTCCGCCGAGCAGATCACCGAGGCCGTCGTCTCGTTCCGGCTGCCGCGCATCCTGGTCGCCGCCCTCGCCGGCGCGTGCCTGGCCGTCGCCGGGGCGGCCGTGCAGGCCGTCGTCCGCAACCCGCTGGCCGAACCGGGACTCGTCGGCGTGACCGGCGGGGCGTCCCTCGGCGCGATCACGATCATCCTGCTCGTCCCGTCGGCGCCGCTCGTCGCCCTGCCCGCCGCGGCCGGCGTCGGCGGTGTGCTGATGCTGCTCCTGGTGCTCCTCGTGGCCCGCGGCACCCGCGGTGGCGGCCGGTCCGGGATCGACCCGACCCGGGTGGTGCTCGTCGGCATCGGCGCGGCCGCCACCTCCATGGCGCTGGTCAACATCATGGTGGTGGGCGCGCAGATGAACATCTCGGCCGCCCTCGGCTGGCTCGCCGGCAGCACGTACGGCCGGGACTTCTCGGCCCTGGGCTGGCTGGCGCTGCCCGCCCTCGTGGCCGTTCTCCTTGTGGTCGCCGCCCGCCCGGTGAACCTCCTCTCCCTGGGCGAGGAGCTGCCGCGGGCCCTCGGGCTCGACCTCGGTCGGGCGCGGCTGCTCGTCCTCGGCGCGGGCGCGGTCCTCGCCGCGGGAACGGCGGCCGCCGTCGGCGCCGTGGGCTTCGTCGGCCTCGTCGCGCCCCACCTGGCGCGGCGGATCGTCGGCAACGGCACCGCCCGCATGGTGCCCATGGCCGCCGTCCTCGGCGCCGTCCTGGTCGTCTCGTCGGACGCCCTGGGCCGCTGGCTGCTCGCGCCGACGGAGATCCCGGTGGGCATCGTCACGGCGCTGGTCGGCACCCCGTACCTCGTCTGGCTCCTGCGCAGGAGCCGCGACGTCTGACGCACGGGACGCCCGCCGGCGGCGGTGCACCCGGCGGGCCCGTACGTCAGGAGGGCTGGGGTGCCCGGCTCCGCGGGCGTTCCGTGTGGGCGCCCGCGGGGGCCGGCGCGGGCCTGAGCAGGCGGGCGGCGACCACGCCCAGGAGGCAGACGAGGGCGGCGGTCAGGCACACGCCCGTGAAGGCGCCGGAGAAGGCCGAGCGGGCCAGCGGGCGGAGGGCCGGGGCGAGGAGGTCGAACCGCCCGGTCTCCACCGCCTCCCGCATCGGCGCGGCGCCCGCGGGGCCGGTGCCGAGGCCGCTGTCCAGGCGGACGGAGAACACGGCGCCGAAGACGGCCACGCCGGTCGCGGTGCCGAGCGGATAGCAGGCGTTCGTGAGACCGGACGCCATGCCGGCCCGCTCGGCGGGCACCGTGCCGACCGCCACGCCCATCAGTGGCGGGAAGATGACGGCTCCTCCGACGCCGAGCAGCACCAGACCGGTGACCAGGGCCGGATGGCCCGCGCCCGCCCCGGCCGCGGCCAGCGAAAGGAGCCCGAGGCCCTGCGCGGCGAAGCCCGCGGCCACCAGGACGTCGGGCGCGTACGCCTGCTGCAGCCGGTTCACGAACATGCCCGCGACCAGCAGACTGCCCGTCAGGGGCAGCAGGAGCAGGCCGGCTTGGAGCGGCGTGTACGCGTGGGTGCTCTGCAGCCACAGGGTGAGGAAGGCGAGCATGCCCAGGCTGGACAGCCGGGCGAGGAAGCCGAGCAGCGCGGCACCCGAGAGGGCCCGGATCCGCAGCAGCGTGATGTCGATCAGTCCGCCGCCGCGCCGCTGACCGGCGACCAGGGCCACGGCGAACACCACGCAGGCGGCCGCGGAGGCCAGCACCTCCGGTGCCGTCCAGCCGGCCTCGGGGCCGGTGACCAGCGGATAGTGCAGCGCGAGGAGGAAGCCGACGGCGAGGACCGCGCCCGGCACGTCGACCCGTCGCCCGGTGTCCCCGGGCGCGGCGGATTCGGCCATGCGGGTCAGCGTGCCGGACACGACGAGGACGCCGATGGGGACGTTGACCAGGAAGATCCAGCGCCAGCCCAGTGCCTCGACGAACACGCCGCCGACGATGGGTCCGAGCGCGCCGGCGGCGGAGGCCACGAGGGCGTACGAGGCGATCGCCGCCTGGCGTCGGGCACCCTCGTACGCGGCGGCCAGGAGCGCGAGGGTCGGCGCGAACACCATGGCTCCGCCGAGTCCCTGGGCGGCCCGGGCGGCGATGAGGGTGCCGGCGTCGGGGGCGAGTCCGCACGCGGCCGACGCGAGAGTGAACAGTCCCATTCCGGCCACGAAGACGGTTCGTCTGCCGATCCGGTCGGAGAGGGCGCCCGCGGTGAGCAGCAGCGCCCCGAAGGTCAGCGAGTACGCGGAGACGGTCCACTGCACCCGGCCGAGACCGGATTCCAGATCGCGGGCGATGTCCGAGAGCGCGACGTTCACGACGGTCACGTCCAGCGTCATCATGACGCCGCCGGCGCTCACGAGCGCGAACGTCCATCGGGGGCTGTGCCGTCGGGAGGGCACCGCTGAACACCTCCGTATGCGGTTCGAGAGCGGGCCGTCCGCGCGCCGGTCGGGCTACGACGGTCGGTAACTGGCCTTCTCTGTCTGAAAGTTGACCTTGCTCATTAGGTAAGCCTAACCTAATGTAACGCCCGCTTGGGCGTCCAGGCGTTCGAGCGAACCGAATCCAGACAGAATCCGGAGCCGCCTGATGACCCCGACCGACCATCCCGTGCCCGTCCTGCCCGACGTGGATCCCGCGGCCTGGCGGGAGGCCAACCGTCGCCTGCTCGCCAAGGCCCTGGGCGAGTGGTGCTTCGAAGACATGCTCAAGGCGACGGGTACCGAGGACGGCGGCTACCGGATCGACCTCGACAGCGGCACGACCTACGCCTTCCGCGCCGCGCCCGGCGCCTTCGGCTGGCTGCGCGTCGACCCCGACTCGATCACCCGCACCGCCACCAGCATGCTCGGCAACTCGATCGCCCAACCCGCCTGGGACGCCCTGCAGTTCCTGATGGAGGCGGCCTCCACGATCGACAGCGACCCGTCCACCGTCGCCACGTACTTCACCGAGCTCTCGGCCACCCTCGCCGTCGACGCCGCCCGCCTCACGCACGGCGGCGAGTCGGTCGCCGAACTGCGCGCCCTCGGCCACTCGGAGCTGGAGTGCCGCATGACCGGCCACAACCTCCTCGTCGCCAACAAGGGCCGGATCGGCTTCTCCGCCACCGACGTACGGCAGTACGCCCCCGAGTCGGCCCAGTCGCTGAAGCTCCTCTGGGTCGCCGTCCACCGCGGCCTCGCCGAATTCCGCGGCACCTCCGAACTGTCCGAAACCGGCATCCTGTCAGCGGAACTCGACGAGGACACCCGCGGCCGCTTCACCGCGGTCCTGGAACAGGCCGGCGTCGATCCCCAGAGCTACGTGTGGATGCCCGTGCACCCCTGGCAGTGGGACCACGCCGTCCAGACCCTGCACGCCGCCGACGTCGCCCAGCGCCGCATCATCCCGCTCGGCGACAGCCCCGACGCGTACCTGCCCGGTCAGTCCATCCGCACCATGGCCAACGTCACCTCGCCCGACCGGTACGACGTCAAACTCCCGCTGAAGATCCTCAACACCCTGGTCTGGCGCGGCATCCCGCCGCACTGCACCATGGGCGCCCCCGTCGTCACCCAGTGGCTGCGCGGCCTCGTCGAGCGCGACCCCTTCCTCACCGACGAGCGCCGCACCGTGTTCCTCGGCGAGGTCGCCTCCGTGACCGTCCGCCACCCCTACCTCTCCACCCTCGACCAGGCGCCGTACCAGCACCTGGAGGCCCTCGGCTGCATCTGGCGCGAATCGGTCTCCGCGCGCAAGGACCCGGACGAGCACGTCCGCACCTTCGCCTCGCTCCTGCACGTCGACAGCGCGGGCGACGCCTTCGTCGCCGAACTCGTCCGCGCCTCGGGACTCGACCCGCAGGACTGGCTGCGCCGCCTCTTCGACACGCTCCTCGTGCCGGTCATGCACGTGCTCTACCGCTACGGCGTCACCTTCAACCCGCACGGCCAGAACACCCTCATCGGCTACGACGCCCACGACATACCGGTCCGCCTCTACCTCAAGGACTTCGTCGACGACGTGTGCGTCTCCTTCACCGACGTACCCGAACGCGGCCCCGAGCCGGACGGACACGACCACGTCCTGCCCCGCAAGCACCCGTCGATCATCAAGCAGCACGTCGTCGACCAGGTCTTCGTCGGCCACTTCCGCTACCTCGCGCCGCTCTGCGCCGAACAGCTCGGCGTGCCGGAGCAGACCTTCTGGCGGCTCGTGCGACAGACGATCCTCGACTTCCAGCAGCAGTTCCGCAAGCGCTTCCCCGAACTCGCCGGGCGGTTCGCCGAGTACGACCTGCTGACCCCGGAGATCCCCCGGTACGGCCTGAACCGCGACCGCATCGTCGTCACCCGCTACGGCGACCGGGCCCTGCGCCACGCCCTGTTCCCGAACGGTACGCACCCCAACCCGCTCGCCGAAGGCTGAGGAGCACCCGCCGTGACGCCCCTGACCCGCACCCGATCCCCACGGTCCGGCCTCACCCCGTCGCCGCTCGCCGGCTCCCGCACCGGACTCGCCGACGTCCTCACCGCGCTGACCGGCGCCGTCGACGCCGCCTCGAACGCCCGGCGCCCCGACGGCCCCCTCCCGGCCGGCACCCCCGCCGAGGTGCTCGCCGCCGCCTCGCGCGCACTCGGCCCGGCCGAGCTGCCCACCGAAGGCCTCGGCGCCGAAGCCGCCCTCGGCCTCCTCGCCACCGTCCTCGTCGAGCACGGCATCGACCTCTCCCACCCCCGCGCCGCCGCCCACCTCCAGCCGCCCCCGCTGACGGTCGCCGTCGCCGCCGACGTCCTCGCGAACGCCGGCAACGCCTCGCTCGACACCTACGACTCCGGCCCCTCGGCCATCGCCGTCGAACGCTGGCTCATCGGCGTCCTCACCCGGCTCGCCGGCCTCGGCGAGCGCGCCGACGGCGTCCTCACCCCCGGCGGCTCCCTGTCCAACCTCATGGGCCTGCTGCTCGCCCGCGACGCCGCCGCCCACCGCCGCGGCGTCGACGCCCGCCAGCACGGCGTCGCGGCGCTGCCCGGCCCAGTGGTGTTCTGCTCCGAACTCGCCCACTTCTCCACCCACCGTGCCTGTGCCGCCCTCGGCCTCGGCGAAGCCGCCGTCCACGCCCTGCCGGTCGACGACCGGCGCCGCATGCGGCCCGACGCCCTGCTCGCCGCCCTCGACGCGCTCGGCCCCGACCGGACGCCCGTCGCCGTCGTCGCCACCGCCGGCACCACGGACTTCGGCTCCGTCGACCCGCTCCCGCAGATCGCCGAGATCGCCGCGGAACACGGCATGTGGATGCACGTCGACGCCGCCTACGGCTTCGGCGCCCTGTTCTCGCAGCGCCTCGCCGGCCGCCTCGCGGGCCTGGAACTGGCCGACTCGATCACCCTCGACCTGCACAAGACCGGCTGGCAGCCCGCCGCCGCCAGCGTGCTGCTCGTCTCCGACACGACCGCGTTCACCGCGCTCGACCGCGAGGTGGCCTACCTCAACCCCACCGACGACACCGAGGCCGGCTACGACGGACTGCTCGGCCGCAGCCTCCAGACCACCCGCCGCCCGGACGCCGTGAAGGCCGCCGCCACCCTCCTCACCTACGGCCGCACCGGCATGGGCCGGCTGATGGACACCTGCCACGACCTCGCCCGGCACGCCGAACGCCGCATCCTCGCCGAACCCGGCCTCGAACTCGTCTCACCGGCCGAACTCACCACCGTCGTCTTCCGCTACCGCTGCGCCGACCCGGCCGCCGCCGACGAGGTCAACGCCGCACTGCGCCGGCACCTCCTGGAAACCGGCACCGCCCTCATCGGCCGCACCGAGGTCAACGCCGCGGAACCCGGCGCACCGCGCCAGGTGTGCCTGAAGTTCACCCTGCTCAACCCCACCGCCACCACCGACGACATCGACGGACTCGTGGACGCCGTCCTCGACGCCGGCCGCACCTGCGAACGACTCACCAAGGAGAACGCCGCATGAGCACCACCACCACGGCGGCAACCACCCAGGCCGACCCCCTGCACGAAAGGGACGCCCGAGGCGCCTCCGAACACGCCCACATCGAGGCGCTGCTCCGCTGCTGGCTGCGCGAGACCGGCACGCCCGTCACCCCCGGCCCGCTCCGGGTCGAACTCCCCACCGCGGGACTCACCCTCGTCACCGAGGTCACCCACCGCTCGCCCACCGGCTGGCACCGCTTCGGCCCCACCCGCCTGGAGGGCCCCGGCGGCCCGCTCGGCGAGAGCGCCGACCCGGTCACCGCCGTCGCCCTGCTCTCCACCGAAGCCGCCGCACGCGGCGGCAGCCGCCCCGGCGGAGTCCCCGCCGGCGAGGTCGCCGACCTGGTGGAGCGCACCGCCGAATCCGTACGCCGGGTCGCCACGTTCATCGCCGACCGCCGCACCCGCCCCGAACCGCCGCCCGGCGTGGACGGCTTCCTCGACGCCGAACAGGCCCTGCTGCTCGGCCACCTCAACCACCCCGCGCCCAAGAGCCGCGACGGCATCTCCGACCACGAGGCCGCCGCCTTCTCACCGGAACTCCGCGGCTCCTTCCGGCTGCACTGGTTCGCCGCCGACCCCTCGGTCGTCTCCCACGACGCCGTCGACGGCGCGCCCTCCCTCGCCGGCCGCGACACCGTCGCCCTCCTCGCCGACCTCGCCGGACGGCGACGCGACGACGGCCGGATCCTCGTCCCCGCCCACCCCTGGCAGGCCAGGGACCTGCTGCACCGCCCCCGGATCAAGGCCCTCGTCGCCTCCGGCGCCCTCACCCCGCTGGGCGAACTCGGCCCCGCCTGGTGGCCGACGTCCAGCGTCCGCACGGTCTATCGGCCCGACACCGACGTGATGCTCAAGCTCTCCCTCGGACTGCGGCTCACCAACTCCCGCCGCGAGTCCACCCGTACCGAACTGCGCCGCGGCCTGGAGATCAACCGCCTCCTCGACGCCGGACACGCGGCCGACACCTTCGCCGCCCACCCCGGCTTCGCCATCACCCGCGACCCCGCCTGGATCGCCGTCGACGAACCGGACCGCCCGGAAGGCCCGGACGTCACCGGCCTCGACGTCGCCGTACGCGAAGTGCCCCGCGACATCGACTCCCTGCGCTGCCTGGTGGGCCTCGTCGCCCCGCGCCCCGGCCTCGGCCGCAGCGCGCTCGGCGACCTGGTCGCCGGCCTCGGCCCCGACGCGGCCGAACAGTGGACGGCCGACTACACCGACCACGTCCTCGTCCCCATGCTGCACCTGTACGCCGCCACCGGCATCGGCCTGGAGGCCCACCAGCAGAACACCCTCGTCCGCCTCGACGAGCGGGGCCGGGTCACCGGCAGCACCTTCCGCGACAACCAGGGCTACTACCTCGCCACGTCCCACCTCCCCGGCGTGCTCAAGCGGACCGGAGCCGACACCTCCACCCTCGCCGTCGTCGACGACGCCCTGGTCGACGACCGGCTCTCGTACTACCTGCTGCGCAACCAGGCCCTCTCCGTCGTCGGCTGCCTCGCCGTCGACGGCCTGGCCGACGAGCGCGACCTGCTCGCCGTCCTCGCCGGCCGGCTGCGGGCGGCGCTGCCCGCCCTGGCCGCCGCAGGCCCCGACGGCGACCGGCTCGCCCGCCGCTGGCTCACCGCCGACACCCTGCCCTGCAAGGGGAACCTGCTCACCCGGCTGCACGGCATCGACGAAGTCCTCGCCCCCCTCGACGCCCAGTCCGTCTACCTCGACGCGCCCAACCCCCTGCAGGAGGCAGCCTCATGACCACGGTGGACCCCACGGTGGAGCAGACGGCCGACGACGCCGCGATCCCCGGCCCGCCGCTCCCCGTCCTCCCCGGCCGCTGGGTCGCACGCGTCGCCCGGGCCGAGGGCGCCGACCTGGACCTCGTGCACGGCTGGATGCAGTCCCCGCACATCGACGCCTTCTGGCACCAGGCGTGGCCGCGCGAGCGCTGGCACGAGGAGATCGCCGGCCACCTCGCCGGCGACGCGATCCTGCCCCTGATCGTCGACCTCGACGGCCGGCCCGTGGCGTACCTCGAGGTCTACCGGGTCTTACGCGACCGGCTCGCCGGACACTACCCGCAGCTGCCGCACGACCTCGGCGTCCACATCGCCATCGGCGAGCGGGCACGGACCGGGATGGGCCTCGGCCGGACCCTGCTGCGCGCCCTCGCCGAGGGACTGCTCGCCGCCGACCCGGCCTGCGTCCGCGTGGTCGCCGAACCCGACGTGAACAACGCGCCCTCGCTGCGCGCCTTCGAGGCCGCCGGCTTCCGGCCGTCCGGCACGGTCGAGTTCCCGGACAAGACCGCCGCCCTGATGATCCACCCGCGCACGGAGGAGGACCTGCCCCGATGAGCGACAGCACCACCGAACACGACGTGGTCGCCGTCGGCTGCGGACCCTTCAACCTGGGACTCGCCGCCCTCGCCTCCACCGTGGACGACCTCGACCTGGTCGTCCTGGAGGAGCGCCCCGAGTTCACCTGGCACCGCGGCATGATGTTCGGCGACGCGTCGATGCAGGTGAACTTCCTCGCCGACCTCGTCACCCTGGTCGCCCCCTGGCACCCCCTGTCCTTCCTCGCCTACCTGCACGACAAGGACCGGCTGTACGCCTTCACCGTGCGGGAGAACTTCTTCCCCTCGCGCCGGGAGTACGAGGACTACCTGCGCTGGGCCGCCGACAGGCTGCCGTCCGTGCACTTCTCGCACCGGGTCGAGGAAGTCGACTGGAACGCCGACGAGGAGCGGTTCACCGTCCGCGTGGTACGCGGTGACGGCACCGCCGTCCGGATACGCGCGCGCCACCTCGTCATCGGCATCGGCACCGCGCCGCACCTCCCCGACGCGCTCGCCGCGCTGCCCGGCGAACGGGTCCTCCACACCGCCGACTACCTCTACCGCTCCGGCGACGTGGCACGGGCGGAACGGGTCACCGTGGTCGGATCGGGCCAGTCGGGCGCCGAGGTCGCCGTCGACCTGCTGACGCGCAACCTCGACGGCGGTCCCGCGGTCAGCTGGCTCACCCGCACCGGCTCCTGGGCGCCGCTCGACTACACCAAGATGAACCTGGAGCTGACGACCCCCGCGTACATGCGGTACTTCCACTCGCTCCCCGAGCACGTACGGGACCGGCTGGTCGGGGAACAGTGGCAGTTCTACAAGGGCATCTCCACGGACACCCTCGAGGAGATCCACGAACTGCTCTACCGCCGCCAGCTCGACACCGGCCTCGCCGACGTCGAGCTCCGCTTCGGCATCGCCGTCGAGAGCGCCGCCGTCGACCCCGCCGGACGGACCGTGCTCGGCTGCCGTCACCTCGACACCGGCCAGGCCTTCGACCACGTCACCGACCTCGTGGTCGCGGCGACCGGCTACCGCGCGCGTCCGCCGGCCTTCCTGACCCCGGTAGAGAAGCTGATCCGCCGCGACGCCAAGGGACGGCCGGTGGTCCGCGCCGACCACTCCGTCGAGCTCGCCGACGGCGTGACCGGAAGGATCTTCGTGGCCAACGCCGAGCTCCACGCCTACGGTGTCTCGACCCCGAACCTCGACATCGGCGCCGTACGCAACGCCACCATCCTGAACGCCGTCACCGGGAGGGAGACCTACCGCCTGCCGGAGAGAAGCGCCTTCACCCGCTTCGCAGCGCCCGGGCAGACCACGTCGCACGGCCGATGACCCGGCTGCCTTCGCGACTGCGCGACCAGGTCGTCGAATGCCTGCGGGCAGGACACGACCCCGAGGAGGCGGCCGCCCGGTACGGACTCGCGCCCCGGGCCCTGGAGGCGGCGGCCGCCACGGACAGCGCCCTGGCGGTCGCCCTCACCGGGCGCGACCCCTACTCCCGCGAGGCGGAGGCCGCACGGCAGCGGGCCGAGGTCCTGCGGTGCGTCGCCCTCGGCATGACGCTCGCGGCCTCGGCGCGGGCGGTGGACGTGCCCGAGAGCTCCCTCAGCCTCTGGCGGAGCGAGGACGCCCTGTTCCGCGCCGCGCTCGACGCCGTCCGCGCCCTGTCCGACGCCTCCGCCGGGGCGCCGCGCTCCCGGATGACGCCCGCCCGGACCCGGCTGTTCCTGCAGTCCCTGAGCGAGGGCGACACCGTGACGGGAGCCTCGGCCCGCGTGGGGATCGCCACCGCCACCGTGTACGCGCGGCGCAGACGCGACCCGGCCTTCGCGGACTGGATGGACGCGGCGCGCAAGGAGGGCGCCCGGGCCCGGCTGAGGAAGCGGACCGCACGGCGCCGGCGGGCGCAGCGGTGGGAAGGGAGGTACCGGCTGATCCGGGTGGAACCCCAGATGGAGGCCGACGCGGATCCCGCCCGATAGCCGAGTTATCCACAGGTTCGGGCCGGTGGGCGAAGGGTGTCGGCGGGGGCGGCTAGGCTTTTCGAATGGCCCTCACCGACGCTTCCCCGGACACCTCGGACGCCTTGGAGGTACTGCACCGAGTCTTCGGTTACGGCTCCTTCCGCGGCGAGCAGCAGGAGATCATCGAGCAGGTCGTCGCAGGCGGCGACGCCCTCGTGCTCATGCCCACCGGCGGCGGCAAGTCGCTGTGCTACCAGATCCCGGCGCTCGTCAGAGAAGGCACCGGAATCGTGATCTCGCCGCTCATCGCGCTCATGCAGGACCAGGTGGACGCGCTCACCGCGCTGGGGGTGCGGGCCGGCTTCCTCAACTCGACCCAGGACCCGTACGAGCGCCAGGCGGTCGAGCAGGCCTTCCTCGCCGACGAGCTGGACCTGCTCTACCTGGCGCCCGAGCGGCTGCGCACCGAGGGCACGCAGCGGCTGCTCGACCGGGGCCGGGTGTCGCTCTTCGCGATCGACGAGGCGCACTGCGTCGCCCAGTGGGGCCACGACTTCCGGCCGGACTACCTGGCGCTGTCCATGCTGCACGAGCGCTGGCCCAAGGTGCCGCGGATCGCGCTGACCGCGACGGCCACCGAGGCCACCCACGCCGAGATCGCCGGGCGGCTCGGCCTGACGGACGCCCGGCACTTCGTCGCCAGCTTCGACCGGCCGAACATCCAGTACCGCATCGTCCCGAAGAACAACCCGCTGAAACAGCTCCTCGAACTGATCCGGACCGAGCACGACGGGGACGCCGGAGTCGTCTACTGCCTGTCGCGGTCGTCGGTGGAGAAGACCGCCGCCTTCCTGGTGGAGCAGGGCATCGACGCCGTGCCCTACCACGCCGGCATGGACGCCACGGCCCGCGCGGCGAACCAGGCGCGCTTCCTGCGCGAGGACGGGGTCGTGGTGGTCGCCACGATCGCCTTCGGCATGGGCATCGACAAGCCGGACGTGCGCTTCGTGGCCCACCTGGACCTGCCGAAGTCGGTCGAGGGGTACTACCAGGAGACCGGCCGCGCCGGGCGCGACGGCGAACCGGCCACGGCCTGGCTCGCCTACGGCCTGCAGGACGTGGTCCAGCAGCGCAAGCTCATCGACGGCTCCGAGGGCGACGAGACGCACCGCCGCTCGCTGGCCGCCCACCTGGACGCGATGCTCGCCCTGTGCGAGACGGTCGACTGCCGGCGCGTCCGTCTCCTCGCCTACTTCGGCCAGTCCGCCGAGCCGTGCGGCAACTGCGACACGTGCCTGACACCGGTCGAGTCCTGGGACGGGACGGTCGCGGCACAGAAACTGCTGTCCACGGTGTGGCGGCTGGCCAGGGAACGGCGCCAGAAGTTCGGCGCCGGACAGATCATCGACATCCTCCAGGGCAAGAAGACGGCCAAGGTCATCCAGTTCGACCACGACCAGCTCTCGGTGTTCGGCGTCGGGGCCGACCTCTCCACGGCGGAGTGGCGGGGCGTGGTGCGCCGGCTGCTCGCACTGGGGCTGCTCGCCGTGGAGGGCGACTACGGGACGCTCGTCCTGACGGACGGCAGCGGCGAGGTCCTCGGCGGCCGCCGCCAGGTCCCGATGCGCAAGGAGACGGCACCGGCCCGCCCCTCCCGCAAGGAGTCCGGGTCCGCGTCGCGCTCCGGGAAGGGCGCGCGGGTGCCGGTCGACCTGCCGGCGGCCGCGGTGCCGGTGTTCGAGGCCCTGCGCGCCTGGCGCGCCGCGACCGCCCGCGAGCAGGGCGTCCCGGCGTACGTCGTGTTCCACGACGCGACGCTGCGGGAGATCGCGACCCGGCTCCCCACCACGGTCGAGGAACTGGGGACCGTCGGCGGTGTCGGCGAGGCCAAGCTGGCCAAGTACGGCGAGGGCGTCCTGGACGCCCTGGCGGAGTACGCGGCCGGCGACTCCGGCCCCTCGCCCGACTCCGGCCCCTCGCCCGACTCCGGCCCCTCGTCCGGATCCGGCGCGGCGGCCGGCGCGGGCTCCGGCTCGCGCCCCGCCTCGGCCGCCGCGCCCGTGTCACCGGCCTCGGCGGCCCCGGCGGCCGCGGTGCCGGCGCGGCGGGCGCCGCAGGACGAGGAGCCGCCGTTCGACTTCGACGAGACCGAACCGCCCTGGGACGACTGGGAGTAGCAGGGCGGGCCGGAAGCTCGTCCGCGTCAGGCGCAGGAGTAGCGGAAGGTGCCCTCGGCCTCGACGGGGGAGTCCGCCGGGCGCAGGACCTGGAGGCGGGCGGTGCCGCGGAAGAGGCCGGGGCCGCGGACCGTCCACTGCAGGTGCACCGTCACCTCGCGCTCCCCGCGGCGGGCCGTGCGCGTCAGCTCCTCGGACTGCCGGCCGTCGCTGCGCAGCCAGCGGTAGGTGATGGGCCCGCCGCGGCCGTCGGTGTGCACGACGCCGGTCACCTCGGCGGTCTGGCCGCAGCCCAACTCCTGCGTGGGCGCCGTGACATCGGCCGCGGTCACCATGGGGCCGGCCGTCGGCCGCAGCAGCAGCCACAGGACCACGGCGACCGCCGCGAGCGCCGCCACGGTGCCGAGCAGCCCGGTGCGCCGACGCCGCTTCCGTACGGGGGCGGCCGTCGGGGCGGCCCACAGGGCCCGCAGGGCCTCCTCCTCGCTGAGGGGGACTCCCGGCCCGAAACGCAGCAGGATCTCGTCGTCACTGTCGTCATCGTCGTCACCGCCGCCGCTGCCTCCGGCAGATGCGGCGGGAGTGGTGGTGGGTGCGGCGGCACTCCGGTTCCGCTTGCCGAGCACGGTGACCTGGTCACCGGTGACGGAGGCGGGGCCCGAGCCCCGACCACGCCGCCCGAGAACGGTTTCCCCGGTGCCGCCCGCCGCGGCCTCAGCCGCGCCCTCCGCCGCGCCGACCGCCGGGCCGCTCGCCTGACCGTCCGCCGCGCCGTCCGCCGGGCCGCCGCGGTTCGGCTTCGCCGGCGTGGCGGCGGCCGCCGTACGCAGGGCGGTTCGACGGAGGAAGTCCTGGGGAAGGACCGTGCGGCCGGAGGTGAGGGTCGTGCGGGCCGTGGTGAGGTCGCCGGAGTCGGCCGCGGCCGCGCAGCGGGCGAACAGTTCCGCCGCGGGCGAGCCCGGCGTCGCCCAGGCGGTGGTGAGGGTACGGGCGAGTGCGGCCCATGCCGTGACGTCGTCCTGCCGGGCGGCGGCCGTCGGAACGTCGGCGGACAGTGCCGTGGCGAGGGCGGCCTCCGCGAGCAGGGCGGTGCCGTCCGGGGCGAGGACGACCCGGTCGGGCGCGAGCGCACCGTGGGCAAGACCGGCCGCGTGCAGGGCGAGCAGGGTCTGGGCGGTCTCGTTGAGGACGCTCGCCGCGCTGCCCTCGTCCAGTCCGGGCGCCCCCTCCTCCAGCAGGTCGGCCACCGTACGTATCGGAGGGCGCGAGACGAGCAGCCACACGTCCCCGGCCTCCGCCACCAGGTCGACCGTGGCCGGCAGACCCGGAAGCCGCAGTTTCGCCACCGCGACCACCGTGGCCGCGAGCCGCTGCCGCGCACCCTGCGGAGCGAGCAGCGCGCGGTCGATGCGCAGCGCGCCGTGCGGCGGTTCGCCGGTGTCGCCCGGCACCAGGGCGTGCCAGGTGCCGAACCGCCCGTCACGCGACCAGTCCGACAGGGCGCGCCCGGCGACCGTGGCGGGTGTCGCGGGTGTCGTCATCGTGTTCCGTTCTCTCTGTGGTCACTCGGTTCACTCAGGTCACTCAGCACGGCGGCGCGTCCGCCGAGGCCGTCTGCGATCCGTTCGCGGACTGCGGGCTGCTCCGCACCGTGACGTTCCAGGTGCCCCGGCACGGGTTGCCGGAGAAGTCGCCCTCGAAGGTCACGGAGTACTGGGTGCTGCCCGACAGCCGGCGGGACTGGGAACCGTAGGAATTGGCGGGCGTGTTGCGGTAGAAGTCCGCGGTGACGGTGACCGGCCCCGTACCGGTGGTCGTGATGGTCACGTCGGCGATCAGCCGGTACCCCGGCGCGCGGCGCAGGGAGCCGATCGAGATCGTGACCGTGCCGGCCGTCGGCGGAGCCGGGGTGGTGGTCGTCGGGGCCGGACGCGTCGTCGGCGCGGGCCCGGGACCACCGCCCGGGGCGGTGGTGGCCGCGGTCGGCGTGCCGCCGGTGGCGGGGGCCGGTGTGGTGCCGCTCGGCGACGGGCCGGCCGAGGCGCTGCCGGACGGCGAACCGCTCGGCGTCGGCGAGGTCGTGCTCGCCGACGGCGAGGCCGAGGGCGAGCCGGACGACGAGGACGCGGACGGGGAGCCGGACTCGACGGGCCTGCCCGACGGCACGGACGTGGCCACCGTGGTCGTCGTGTCGTCCGAGCCCGCCCTCGCCACCGTGAGGCCGCCCGCAGCCACGGCCAGCACGGCCACGCCCACGGCCGCCTGCCACAGGGGACGCTTCAGACGGCCGAGCACGGTCAGCGCCGGGGTCACCTCGTACACCGCGCCCGTCACCGCGAACGGGAACAACAGGGCCAGCAGGGCGGCCAGCCGGGCGAGCCCGCGCCGCCCGCGCTCCTCCCAGCCGGCGCCGTAGCCGGCGAGGGCGGCGCGTTCGAGGTCGGCGAGGAAGGCCTCGATGCCGGGCCGGTCCGCCGCCTCCTTCGCCAGCCCCTTGCGCAGCAGGTCCCGTACCGGCTCGGGCACGTCCTCCACCGCGACGGGCGCCCGCAGATGCTGGAGCCGCAGCGCGATCAGCTCGTCGGCCTGGAACGGGCGCCGGCCGGTCAGGCACTCGTAGAACACGGCCGCCGCCGCGTACACGTCGCTCGCCGGACCCGCCGGCTCGCCCTCCCACTGCTCGGGCGCCATGTACGCCGGCGTGCCCGCGGCCTCCGCCTCGCGGCCGGCGCGCACGGCGATGCCGAAGTCGGCGAGCGCGCTCGAACCGTCCGCGCGGACCAGCACGTTCTCCGGCTTGTAGTCGCGGTGGACCACCCCGGCCGCATGCGCCGCGCCCAGGCCGAGCAGGGAGCCCTTGAGCAGCACCAGGGCCGCCTCCGGCCCCGTCGCCCCGTGCGCGCGCAGCATCTCGCGCAGGGTGACCCCGTCCACCGCCTCCATCACGATCGCCGCGCCCGACCGGGCCTCCACGTACTCGTACAGCCGCACCACGCACGGGTGCCGCAGGTCGCCGAGCAGCCGTGCCTCGGCGCGGAACCGGGCCAGGAAGTCCCGGTCTCCGTGGAGCCGTTCGCTCAGGTACTTGATGGCCACGGGCACCCCCGTCGCCTCGTGCCGCGCGAGGACGACCCGGCCCCCGGCGCCCCGGCCGAGCGGCTTCACCGCCGCGTAACCGGGTACGGACCAGCCGCCGTCCCCGCCTGTCACATCCGTCATCCCGTTCATGCCGCCCCCTCCACGGCCACGCCGTCCGTCGGACGCGCCGGGCTCGTGCCCGCCGCCGCGCGACGCCGCTTCACCACTCGAACCAGCCACCGGACCGGCGCCGCCCACACCGGGAACGCCACCAGCGCGACGACCACCGCCACGATCACCGTGTCCCACGGCGGGTCCACCCGCCCCTTCAGCCACTCACCCAGCCGCGAGTGCCAGGCCAGCAGCGCCAGGAGCAGGAAGCCGTACGTCCCGACGATCACCGCGAGGCCGTACGCGGCCATCCCGGCCTGCCGCGCCCCGGGCCGGCGGCCCGCCCGCAGATCACGCCACAGCCCCTTGCGGAAGTACGCGCTTGCCTCCTCGCGCAGCCGCGGCACGCGCAGCGCGTCCGTGAGCGCCTGATAACCGTCCAGCGGCATCAGCGGATTGAAGTTGTACAAGGTGTTCAGATAGAGACCGAAGGCCAGGTGGAACAGCACGGCCGAGACGGGGCCGACCGGCAGGCAGGCCGCGCCCACCGCGCACCAGCCCGCCAGGGCGGCCGTCGACACCGGCCCCGACAGCGCCACCACGACCCGCGACCAGCGGGTGCCGAACCACATGTCGCTCGTGTCCACGAACGCGAACGGCATTCCCATCATGAGCATGAAGCCGCCGCGCCGTACCGTGCGCCCGTACGACTTCACCGCCAGCGCGTGCGCCAGCTCGTGCACCACCAGGGCCGATATGTAGCCGGCGGCCAGCGCCACCGGACCCCAGACCCCGGCCCCGCCGAAGTCCAGCAGGTGCTGCCGGCCCCGCGCGGCGCCGAAGAAGGCCACCAGACCGCCGACCACCGACAGCCACACCAGCGCCACGCCGGTACGCGTGAAGAACCGCCAGCCGAAACGGCCGTAGAGGCGGCTCACCGCACGGTCGAGGCCCCGGACGGACACCTCCGTCTTCAGCAGCGCCCGGTACACGGCCCGCCAGAACCGGCGCCAGCGCGTGCCCTCCCGCTCGTCCTCCTGGCCCGGCAGCCCGCGCAGCAGTTCCGCCCGCGCGAACGTCGCGAGCGCTGCCTCGATCCGCGGCAGCGCCAGCTCGCCGAACCGGTCGGCGTACGCGAACAGCAGGTCCCGCACGGTGTTCTCGCCGTCGAGGGCGTTCCACAGGAACACCTCGCGCTCGTCGAGCCGGAGGTACACGCCGGTACGCGTGTTGCTCAGCACCCAGTGCGGTTCCCGTGGGCCGTCCGCCGGCACCTGCTTCAGCGCCCACCCGCTGCGGCGGCGGGGCCGCGCGGTGAGCGGACCGGCGGCCTCCGGCGCCTCCTGCCCGGGCACGGCGGTCGGCAGCTCCGTGAGCTCGGTGCCGACCACCATCGTCCGGGAGCCGATCCGCGCGTCGCGCGGCTGCTCGAACACCATGCGGACGTCGCCGACGGACAGTTCGGCCCCGTCGGCGAGCCGCGCCGAGCCGCCGTGGAGGTTCACGCCGGCGACCGAGGTGCCGTTGAACGAGTCGAGGTCCTCGATCCTGAAGCCCGAGCCGTCACGGACGACCCGGGCATGGCGGCGCGACACACTGCCGTCCGGCAGGACGACGTCGTTGCCCTCGTCACGGCCCAGTGTGGTGACCTGACCGGTCAGCGTCACGAGCAGCCCGGGGTCGTCGAGGCCGCGCAGCCGGGGCGCGGCGAACGAGGTCGGGGCCGCGCCGCGGCGGAGCGTGCCGCAGCGCAGGCAGTACGGGAAGTCGCGCCGCACGTGGACGCGACAGGCGTGGCACAGCATGCGGATCAGACCGCTCCGGGGCCGCGGAACGCTCCGCCGTCGAGGCCGCCGGGCGTGCGGTGGCCGGTGTCCAGCTGGGTGCCGATGCGGTCGATGCCGCCGAGGCCGCCGGGGCGGAACACGCCACTACCCGTGCCGCCGGAGTCGGGCGCGGGCGTGCCGGCGCGGCCGCCGCCGCGGCCACCGTTCTCGCCGTCGTCGCCGCCCCCGGTGTCGCCGCCGCCCTCGCCGCCGCCGGGCGTGCCGGGGCGGCCGCGGCCGTTGTCCTCGCTGTTGTTGCCGGGCGTGCCGCCGCCTCCGCCGGAGTCACCTCCGCCTCCGTCACCACCGCTGCCGCCGTTGCCGCCACCGCCGCCGGTGTCGCCACCGCCCTGGCCACCGCCGGTACCGCCGCTGCCGCCGGTGTCGCCACCGCCGCCGCCCTGGCCGCCACCGCCGGAATTGCCGCCGCCCTGGCCGCCGTTGTCGCCGCCCTGGCCGCCGCCGCTGCCGCCGTGGCCCGGCCGCCGCTCGTTCTCCTGGCTGCCGCCGCTGTTGCCGCCACCGGAGTCGCCGCCGCCGCTGTTGCCGCCGGAGTCCCCGCCGCCGGAGTTGCCGCCGCCCTGGCCGCCGCCGGAGTCGCCGCCTTCGCCGCGTTCGTAGACGCCGCCGTGCCCGAAGCCACCGGCACCGCCGAAACCGTCACCAGGACCGCCGTCGAAGCCACCACCGTGGCCGCCGAACCCGCCTTCACCCGCGCCGCCGAACCCGCCCGGCCCGCCGCCGATGCCGCCGAAGCCGCCGGAACCGTCGCCACCGTGACCGCCGAACCCGCCGGGACCGTCACCGCCCAGACCGCCGGGCCCGTCCCCGAACCCACCGCCGCCGTGGCCGTCACCGAACCCGCCGGGGCCGTGGCCCTCGCCGCCGAATCCACCGCCGAACCCGTCCCCCGGGCCCTCGCCGAACCCGCCGCCGAAGCCGTCCCCGGGGCCCTCGCCGAAGCCACCGCCGAACCCGCCGGGACCGTGGCCCTCGCCGCCGAAGCCACCGCCGAACCCGTCACCCGGACCCTCGCCGAACCCCCCGGGACCATGTCCCTCACCGCCGAAGCCACCCGGCCCGTCGGCACCCGGCCCGCCGGGCCCGTGGTCGCCGAAAGAGCCGAAGTCGCCGAACTCCCCGAACTCCCCAGCGCCGCCGAACCCGCCCGCGCCGCCGAACCCGCCCGCGCCGCCGAAGCCGTCGGCGCCGCCGAGGTCGTCCAGGAGGGAGCCGCCGTCGCCCAGGCCCTGCGCGCCGAGCGCGTCGCCGATCAGGCTGCCGACGTCCGCGGCCGCCGCGTCCAGCGTGGCGGAAAGCTCGCGCGCGTCGCCCGTGTCGGCGGCGTCCACGTGCGGCGTCGTGGCGTCCACCGCCGCGGCGTCCGGTGCGACGTGGTCGAGGTGCATGTCGATGCCGGCGAGGGCGTGCGCCGCGTTGCCGAAGAAGAGCGACGACTTGGACAGGCGCGCGTCGAGGGTGGCGGGACCGTCGGCCGTACCGGACTCCACGCGGAGTCGGCGCAGTTCGGTGACCTGCTCGGAGGTCAGGCCGAGTCTTCGTGCCACCTCGTCCGTGTCGCCGTCGAGTTGGGCCGCGAAGGCCGGGTCGACCGCGAGTCGGGTCATGGCATCGCGATAGGGGTCGTTCTCGGGCATGGGCTGCCTCACGTTCTCCGTCGGTCCGCGTTCACACGTAGCTGATCCCGGCGGGAAGTGGAGGGTCCCCCTGGTCGGCGGCATGGGTGCCATTCCGGCCATCCCAACCGATGCCTGCAGGAACCTTATAGGGGCTGATGCCCGACTCGCGCAAGCCCCGAGGGGCACCGCGGGAACCGGGACCCAGCCAGGGGACGCTCCGTCCGCTCACGCTTCGCCCCGGAGCACGCCGGCCCTCCGATGATCACCGCAACTGCAGTGTCGGGGACGTGCCCGGAGACGCGGCCGTCGCCTCCGCCAGCGCGTGGGTGTACTCGAGGTCCCAGACCAGGCTGAAAGCCGCCAGTGACGGGCGGTCGGCGTGCAGGGCGTGGAGGAGGCAGCCTGCTCCGATCGCGCCCGCGACGGCGCACCGGCGGGCCGCCGGCGGCCCGCAGACCCGGCGGGCGAGGCGCAGCAGCCAGTGACGCCGCAGCAGGTCCTCGCGTATCGACGGCAGTCGTCGTGCGTCGGGGACGAACTGGTCGATGAGCACGTCGAAGCGTGCGCTGAGGGCGGGGATACGGGTCCAGGTCCGAAGGCTGCGGTCGCTGTCGTGCCAGACGACGGCGGCCGGGTCGAACACGAAGCGGCAGCCGAGCCGGGAGAGCCGGAATCCGAGTTCGACGTCCTCCTGCCGGGCCAGACGCTCGTCGAAGCCGCCGACGGCACGGAAGTCGGCGCGGCGGACCCCGAGGTTGCCCGTGTAGCAATGGGTCCACGCCGGAGTGCTCTCGCCGCGGCCCAGCCGGTCGTACTCCCGTCCCAGCCGGTCCGCGTCCCAGTGCGTCCAGGGCGGCATGCGCCGCCCTGGCGGGGCCAGGATAGGGCCGAGGGACACCGTGGGTCCGGCGGCGCGGTCCAGTGCGGCGTGGTGCCGGGCGACCAGCTCGGGACGGGAGATGCAGTCGTCGTCGATGAACAGGACGTACGGCGCGCCGGAGAGGGCCACTCCCCGGTTGCGGCTCGCGCCGGGGCCGATCGACTCCTCGTTGCGGACGACCCGGACGGGGAGGCCGGGGTGGGAGGACCGGACGCGGCGCGCCACCGGGTCCCGGCCGCCGTCGTCGACCAGGATCACGCCGAAGCGCCCGAAGGTCTGCTGCCCGAGCGCGTCGAGACAGGCCGCCAGCTTGCCGGGCGGGCGGTCACGCGTCGCGATGACGACGTCCAGCTCGGCGTTCCGTTGCGTTGCCCGCGTGTCCGCCATCACGTCCGCCTTCCCCTCGTGTCGCCCAGGTCGCCGGTCACGTCCACCATCGGCGTACCACCTCCTCGGCGGCCTTCCCCCGCGGCGTGTAGTCGAGGGCGTCGTCCGGGCTGCCGTGCGGCATGACGTCCCAGACCCACCAGAACACACCGGCCCACCAGGGCTCGTCCCGGAAGCCCGCGAGCAGCGCCTCGTAGCCGGCCGCCTGCTCCGCCTGGTCCGGCGTCGTGCTGACGGTCCAGGAGTACGGGGCGGTGGTGGACCCGCGCTGGCTCACGTAGCCGGCTTCGGTGAACAGGATCCGGCGGTCGCGTCCGGCCGCGAACGCCGCCAGCTCCTCCCGGATCGGCTGCCACGCGCGTTCCAGCGCCCGCACGTCGTGGGTGGGCCGCGCGCTCAGGGGCCAGTAGGCGTCCACGCCGATCAGGTCCACGGCGTCCCAGAAGGCCACCCGGGGGTACTCGTCGTAGTTGGCGGCGTACACCAGGAGCCCCGGATAGTCGGCGCGCACGGCCCGGATGACGGCCAGCCACTCCGCCCTGTCACCGGACACCCCTTCCAGTTCGGTCCCCACGGCGAACTGCTCCACGCCGGTCCCGGCGGCCAGGCGGGCGTAGTGGGTGATGAAGGCGGTGTAGGAGGCGAACCACGCGGCGTGGTCGCGTGGCCGGATGTTGCCCCGGCTCTCGGCGTCCGGCAGGTCGACATGCGGTTTGAGCAGGACCTTCAGGCCGTGCGCGTGGGCCAGGGCGATCACCTTCCGCACACCGGCGTCGTCCGGCGTCTGCCACACCGCGCCGGCGGGCGCCCGGGTGATCTCGTGGGCGCCGGCGTCGGCCTGGAACCACGTGGGAGTGATCTGGACCCATCCCGCGCCGACGTCGGACAGGTGGCGGAGACGGTCGTCGAGTGCCCCCGCGTCGTCGTAGCCGTCCCCCGAGTACGTCGGCAGGGCGAAACCGTGCTGCTGCTCCTGCGCCGGGCCGGTCAGGGAGCCGGTGGACGATCCGGACGGCACGGCGGTGAGGAGCAGGACGCCCAGCACGACACCGGCCAGCCACCGTGCGCGGCGCGTCGGAGCACCGAGCGGACGGAGGCCCGCGCCACGGGAACGGCCGGTGACCGGCACGAGCGCATCGCCTCCTCAACCCGGGCCCGCCCGCGGGCCGGTCTGCTCCGGCACACCGCCGCGCGGCACCGGCGGCGGTCCCGCCGAGACGTCGTCACGGCCGCAGAAGCAGACGGCGACCAGCAGCCCCGTCACGGCGGTGACGCCGAGGGTGTTGAAGGCAGGAAAGGTCATGGTGGTGAGGAGCAGGGAGAGCAGGGACGCCCGGCTGCCGACCCGGAGGACGTGGAGTCGCGGGTCCTCTCCCGGCGCGCCGCGCCGCAGGACCGCCGCCACGATCACGGCCACCAGGAAGACCGCCGCCGGCACCCCGATCTTCCACGCCAGCCACAGGTAACCGTTGTGGATGAACGGCGTGGTCAGGGGAGCGAACGTGTCCTCCTTGCCCCAGGTGACCGTGGCGCCGAAGCCCGAGCCCGTCAGCGGCCGGCCCCCGATCTCCTCCAGGACGACCTGCGACTCGATCACCCGGTACGAGTAGGACTCGTCGATCTCGAGCCGGTTGACGGAGAGCACGCGTTCCAGGGCCGTACGGATCTCGCCGGGGGCGAGCACGGCGAGGCCCACGAGCAGGGACACGGCGCCGACCGGTACCCACTTCGCCGCGTTCCGCCGTGCCTGGGCACCCGACATGACCACCACCGAGGCGCAGGACACCGCCGTCGCCACCCAGAAGGTCCGCTCGTACGTCAGCCAGAGACAGACCGCGTTCAGGCACACCACCGCCGCCAGCAGCCACCGGACCGGGACCGACCGCAGGCGCCCGGACACCAGCGCGGCCCAGGCCAGCGTCACGGCGACCGGATACGCGTACAGCCCGCCCTGCAGCGAACCGCGGCCCGCCGAGGTGAGGTCCACACCCCGGCGGATGCCGACGTCGGCCGAGCTCGTGTAGTCGATGGAGAACCCCCACTGGACGAGCCCCCACAGGCCCAGGGCCAGGCCGAGGGCGATCAGCGCCCCCTCCAGACGCCGACGGGCCGCCTTGTCCCGGACCACGGGCCACGCCAGCACGAACGCACCCACCCCGAGCATCACCCGGCGGGTCTCGTGGCCCGCCTCGCTCACGTCGGCTCCGCGGGCGATCCCCCAGGCCAGCGCCACGGCGAGCACCAGTGTGACGACCGCGGCGACGACGAGCGGCTTGTCGAGCTCAAGCCTCCGCGACAGGACGAGCCAGGCGACCCGGCACATGCCGAGGAGCATGAGGACGTCGACGAGCAGCAGCCCCGGCCGGCCGGATCCGCCGACGAGGGAGAACTGGTCCTGCACCTCGAAGGGCACCAGCACCGTGACGGCGATCAGCACGGACAGGGCGGCCACCGGAGCCCCGAGCGCCAGCGGGATCACCACGACGGCGCCGACGGCCGTGAGCGGGTCACCGGGCAGCAGCGCCCCGAACACGAGCGCGGCCAGCACGGCGGCACACGCCGTGCGCAGCGTGCGACGGTCCGGCCGGGACGCGAACGGCGCCGGCCGGTGCGGCCGGTTCCGTCCGGCCACGGCCCAGGTCACGGCGACCGCCTCCTGCCGAGGCGCCGGAACAGCAGCCATCCCGACACCGCCAGCCCGGCGGAGGCCCCGACGCAGACCGCGACGTCGTCCGACGCGCCCGAGGCGCGCAGGCACAGCAGCAGGGCGGCGGTCACCATGAGCTGCCACACCACCGCGGTCACGACCGGGCGCAGCGCGTGCCAGAGCTCGCGGCCCGAGGTTCCGGCGAGCCGCGCCCCGACGGTGGCGTACAGCGCCGCGTACGGCACGAAGACCGCGAGGTGCGCCAGCGCGGCGCCGCGGATCCCGTCGACCGACACGAGGACCCACAGGGCGGTCGCGGTGGCGACGCACCGGGCGGCCATGACCTTCGCGCGGAAGGCGATCTGTCCCGTACCCGAGAGCGCCTCGCCGATGCAGTTGTCGATGGCGTAGCCGATGCCGGCCACCCAGAGCACCTGGAAGGCGGCCACCATGCCGGTCCACTCGGGCCCGAGGACGGCCGGAAGGACCACCGGTGCGAGCAGGATGCCGACCGGCAGCAGCGGCAGCAGGAGCGCGGACATCAGGCGGACCGACTGCACCGTCCGCTGCCCGCTGGTCTCGGGGCTGGACGCGGCGGCGGCGAAGAGCACCTTGCCGACCTGTTCCGAGAACTGCGTCGAGGGCGCCATGGCGATCGTGAAGGCCAGCGCGTAGAGGCCGACGAGACTCGCGTCGCTCGACAGCCCGACGACCAGGTAGTCGATGTTGGCGGCCAGCATCAGGGTGACGCCGAACAGGAAGAACCACCGGTCGCCGGTGCGCTCGCGCGTCTGGGCGGGGGAGGCGGGCGGGAGCGCCTTCCGGCGGCGGAGCCCCGGCAGGCACAGCGCGGTCGTGAGGACGGCCAGCAGGCCGAACAGCGCCACCTGCCGCGCGACCAGCGACCAGATGCCCGCTCCGGCCAGGACGGCGACCACGGCCACCACCGCCGACACGACGTTGCCGGCCGCCGTCGCTCCGGCGAGCCGCCGGAACTGCATCGACTTGTGCAGCAGGGCCGTGGGGATCAGGGAGATCGCGTGCAGCGGCAGGCAGACGGCGAGCAGGGCCACGGCGGGCGCGTCTCCGCCGTTCGCGAAGGTGCCCACCAGGGGCCCCGCGGACGCCGCCATCACCGCGGCGAGCGCCGCGCCGACGAGGAAGCAGCGCCAGAAGGCGCGTACGAGGTAGGCCCGGGTGAGGTGCGGGTGCACCATGATCGCGCCGTACGTGCCGTGGTCCACCAGCAGCGTCGCGATGTAGACGACGGCCGTTCCGACCGCGACGGTGCCGAAGCCGGAGGGCGGCAGCTGGCGGGCGAGGAAGATCAGCGATCCGTAGGCGAAGGCCTGGGCGAGCAGATGGCTTCCGGTCATCCACGAGGCCGAGGCGATCAGGCTGCGCCCGGTCGGCGCGCGGGACACGGAGACCGCCTCGGTGCCGACGTTCATGGCAGTGCCGGGCGGCCGGCCGAGGTCGTCGGCGACGCGTCGCGCCGCCACCGCAGACGGAGGGCGTCGACGGCCAGCCGGGCGGTGGTCGGGAGCCCCTGGACGAGGTAGCGGCGCCAGAGCCAGGGCTGGCTCGTCAGCCGCCAGGCCCACTCGAGGCAGAGCCGCCGGACGAGCTCCGGGGGCCGTGAGCGGTCGCCGTTGACGAAGTCGAAGCTCGAACCCACCCCCACGAACCAGGTGCCGGGCAGCGCGGGGCGCAGATCGGACATGACCGCCGTCTGACTCGCGAAGGGCAGACCGATGAAGACGATGTCCGGGGCGGCGGCGACCAGCCTGCGGGAGAGGGCCGCCAGCTCCGCGGCCATGGTCTCGGGCCGTACGAAGCACGGATAGGTTTCGGCGCGCAGCCCCGGGCTCACCTGCCGGAGCCGGTCCGCGGCCCGCTCCGCCTCACCGGGCCGGCCTCCCGCGAGCATGACCGAGCGTCCCCGCGCTCCTGCTCCCGCGGCCAGCGCCCGCAGCATGTCCGTGCCCGTGATCTGCCCGGGCACGGGGGTCCGCTGGATGCGCAGGGCCACCACCAACGGCATTCCGTCCGTGACGACGAGCTCGCTCTGCTCGAACATCCGCCGCAGCTCCGGCGACCGCCGGTACTGCCGCAGGATGTCGATGTTCGGCGTCAGCACCGTCCCGCCCCGGCCCTCCGCCAGGCTGTCGAACACCCGGTCGACGGCCTCGTCCAGCGTCACCGCGTCGATCGGCATGCCCATGAGACGGGGGGTCGGACGGGAAAGGGGCGATCCGGGAGCAGGGAGCGGCATCGGACTCAGCTCCTCAGGGCTTGCGGCTCAGGGTTTCCGAAGGGTGCACGGGAAGCTCGCGGGCGGGCGCGGCGACGTCCTCGTCCCGCGGGCGGCGCCGGTGCCGCTCGATCCCGTAGGCCGCGAGGACGCCGAGGAACATCCCACCGGCTCCGGCCATGACCATGATCACGGCCGCGGGCACCTCGTCGACGCGCACCGCCGGGCCGGTCGAGTCGATGCTCAGGGTCGGGTCCACGCCGGACTGGCGGACGAAGGTGAGGAGCTGCAGCCTGCGGGACTCCTCCCCGGCGTTCGGGTCGGCGTCGGTGTTCTTCTGCGCGAAGGCGATGCGGCGGTCCAGCTCCGCCGAGACCGTCTGCCACCGGTCCTTCAGCGCGGTCTGCGCGAACGTCTCCGCCACGCGGACGGCCTGCCCCGGCTCGTCCGCCCGGGCGGTGACCTCGATCATGTTCGTCTCGTCGACCGTCTTGACGTCGACGGCGGCGCGGACGGACGCGGGAGTCCAGGGGGCACCGAGGGACCGGGCGGTCGCGGCCGCCACACGCTGGGAGTCCAGCAGGCGCGCCACCGTCGACGAGGTCCGCTGGGCGTCGCCGGCATCACGGATGAGGCTGGTACCGATGAACGTCTCGTCGGACTGCGAGAGCGGCGTCACGGGCATCCTCGTGGTCGCACGGTAGGAGGGGTCCCGTGGCCCCCACGCCACCACCGCACTCGCGACGAGGGCGGCGAGAGTGGTCAGCACCACCAGGGGCCACCAGCGCAGGAGGTCATGGAGGGGGACGGAGCCCAGGACGGGCTCCCTCGGGGGCCGCGCCGGGGGCGGTGTGCCGTCCACCGTTGTGGAGGTCCGGAGGTCGCGTCGGGACGGATTCGTCGTCATGCCTGCCGCCTGTACGCGAGAAGGTGCACTTCGACGGCCCGGTTCTCGTCGAACGCCGGGTCGGGGGACTCGCCGTCGGCCAGTTGCTCGTCGATGGCCCGGTTGAGATCGTGCGGATCGCCCGCCTCGAACGTCTGTGAGGCGAGTTCCCGCAGGCCACCCACGTTCGCCGCGGCGGTCGGGGTGCCCAGCTGACGGGCCACCGCGAGCACGCCGCTCTGGCTGGCCTTGTCATAGGGCAGGACCACGAGGTCCGCCGCCGAGATCGCCGCCGCGAACTCCTCGAGTTCGAGGAACTCGACCCGTGCGGCCACGTCGACGCCGTACGCCTCCGCCAGTTCCGCGCAGTGCGCCCACCCGCCCCGGTCCTCGCCGACGACGGCCAGGCGCCGGTCCGCGGGCCAGTGGCGAGCGCTCTCGATGAGCACGTCGAGCCGCTTCTCGGGCCGGATGCACCCCGCGAAGAGGATGACGGACACGTCCGCACCGGCCCGCCACGCGCTGCGCCACGCGAGCTGCTCCTCCTCCGAGGCCTCGGGCACGAGCTGGACGAGCGGAGAACAGTGCGCCTCGAGACCGCGGCGGCGCAGCACCTCGACGTCCGCCTGGGAGTAGACGACGAGCGTGTGCGGGACACGGAGGGCGAGCCGGAGCAGCCAGCCGTCCACCCGGCCCCGCCGCGAGAACGTGTCGTGCGGCGAGTAGACCACCAGCCGGTGCCTGAGCCGCGCGACGCCCAGCGTGAGCAGGGTGAGCGCCCCGGCCGCGGCGATCCCCTCCACATGGAGGACCGCGCCCCGCGGCACCGTGCTGTGCAGGTGCGGCAGGGTACGGCTGACGAAGCGGCGGGCGATGGCGGCGGAGCGCCGGAGGCCGCCCGGACGGTCACGCGGCCACCAGGAGCACGGGCACAGGTCGACGCCCTTGACGCTCACCTCTTCGTGCTCGTGCCCGGTGTGGAGCACGACGTGCCGGCCGGAGCGGGCGAGGAGCTCGCCGAGGCGGCACGCGTGCTGGAAGACCCCTGCGTACCCCGAGGGCTCGAACAGGTGGATCTCGGGGCCCACGGAGGTGATCCGGTCGGTTTCCGGGCGCATGCCAGTAGTCTCCGGCGGTGCCGCGGGCGGCTTCATCGGCACTCCGACCCGATTTTGCGCACCGGGGTACCCAGATACAGCATGCGACGAGCCCGTCACACGGCGGCGTGGCGCTGCCCTGGCGGCGCCGGGACGGGGCGGGCGTGCAGGCGGGCCGGCCCGAAGATCCTTAGACTGAAAGGTGCACGGATACGGGACGCACGCACGCTGGGGACAGCCGTGACCGACCTTCTCGAACGCGGCGCCGTACTGCAGGATCTCGCGGACTGTCTGGAACAGGCCGAAAAGGGCCACGGCCGGCTGGTGTTGCTGCGCGGTGAGGCAGGCATCGGCAAGACGGCGGTCGTACGGCACTTCGCTGAGGAGAAGGCCGACGCGGGCCAGGCCCGGGTGCTGCTCGGGGCCTGCGACCCGCTCTCCGCCCCCAGCCCGCTGGCCCCCTTGATGGACGTCGCCCCGCTGCTCGGCCCGCCGGTCACCCAGGCCCTGGAAGCGGGCCTCCGACGCCGGACCGACCCGAGCGGCATCTTCGGCAGGGTGCTCTCCGCCCTGGGACGCCAGGCGGGAGGGCAGCCGACGCTGCTGGTGATCGAGGACCTGAACTGGGCCGACCAGGCCACCCTGGACCTGGTGCGCTTCCTCGCCCGGCGGATCGACCGGATCCCCCTCCTGCTGCTGGCCACCTATCGCGACGACGAGATCGGCCCCGCCCACCCCCTCGCGGTGGTACTCGGCGACCTCGCCTCCTCCCCGGCCGTGCACCGGTGCACCCTGGGGCCGCTGAGCCGCCGGGCCGTCGCCGAGCTGACCGCCGCCGCCGGGCATCCCGTCGACGCCCACGAGCTGTTCGGCAACACCCACGGCAACCCGTTCTACGTCACCGAAGTCCTGGCGGCCCGCAGCCACGGCGTCCCCACCACCGTGCGCGAAGCGGTGATGGGCCGCATCGCCCGGCTCCCCGACCGGGCCCGGGAAACCGCGGAGACGGTGGCGGTCATCGGCCCGCGCGCCACCGAACCGCTGATCGCCGCCGTGTCGCCGGACGCGGCGGCCGGTCTCGCCGACTGCCTGGCATCGGGTGTGCTGTGCACGGACGGCCCGGTGCTGTGCTTCCGCAACGAGCTGGCGCGCCTCGCGGTCTGGGAGTCGCTTCCGGGCTACCGGCGCGCACGGCTGCACGGCCGGGTCCTGTCGGCCATGCGGTCCGGCCCGGTCGACCCGGGAGACCTCGCCCAGCTCGCCTTCCACGCGGAGCAGGCCGGCGACGAGGCGGCCCTCGCCGAGTACGCCCCGAGGGCGGCTTCCTACGCCGCAGCCCTCGGCGCGCACCGCGAGGCCGCCGCGCTGTACGGGAGCGCCGTGCGCAACCCGGCTGCCACACCGCTCGCGCAGCGCGTCGGACTCCTCGAGGCCCAGGCGCACGAGAGCTACGTGACGGGAAAGCTTCCGGAGGCGATCGAGGCCCGGGAGGAAGCGGCGCGGCTGCGCCGCGAGCAGGGCGACCGGCAGGGCGAGGCGGAGGACCTGCGACGGCTCTCCCGCCTGCACTGGCTCGCGGTCCGCACGCCGGACGCCTGGCGGACGGGCCTGGACGCCGTGCGCCTGCTGGAGGGCGACGGCTCGCCCCGGCGGCTCGCCTGGGCCTACGCCGCCCTCGCCCAGCTGGCCTGCCTCGGCTACGACCCGGTGACGACGGCCGACTACACCCGCAAGGCCGCCGGACAAGGACCGGGCGAACCCGCGCTGCAGACCCATGCGCGGGTCCACGCGGCCCTGCTCGACGTCACCTGCCACGGGCAGGACTGGCCGCAGTTCGAGGACGCCTGGCACGCGGCCATGGCCGAGGACGGCCTCGCGGACGACGCCTGCCTGCTCGGAGCGGTGGCCTGCTGGACCGCGGCGCTCCACCACGACCTGCCGCGCCTCGACCGGCTGACCGTCCGCACCTGCGCGTACTGCAGAGAACACGAACGCCCGGTGTTCCTGGTGCCGGCCCTCGGAGCGGCCGGCCTCGGCATGCTGCACCGCGGCCAGTGGGCCCGGGCCGAGAAGCAGGCCGACGACGTGCTCGCCCGCAACCCCCAGCCGCTGCACCGACTGCTGCCCCTGGTGACGTCGGCCCTGGTCAGGGCCCGCCGAGGCGAACCGGGCGTGTGGCCGCTGCTGGACGAGGCACTCTCGTACGGAGCGGAGGCCGGTCTCTTCCTGGCGGGCCCGGTGTGGGCGGCCCGCGCCGAAGCGGCCTGGCTCGAAGGGGACGACGCCCTCGCCGCGGCGGAGGCGGAACACGCTCTCAAGGACGTCACCCTCGACACCGACCCCTGGCTCGTCGGGGGACTGCTGCGCTGGTCCCGGCTGGCCGGCGGCATGCCCTCGCAGACCCGGGCGGCCGAGCCGTACGCCCTGGAACTGGCCGGGCACTGGGCCGAGGCGGTGGGGGTGTGGGACAAGCTCGGCTGCCCGTACGACGCGGCGCTGGCCGGCCTCGGCGGCGACGTGCCCGCGATGCGGCGGGCCCTGGAGACCTTCCGCTCCCTGGGGGCCCGGCCCGCCGCGGACCGGACCTGGGAGCGCCTGCGGGCGGCCGGGGTGCGGCGCACCCCGCACGGCAGGCGCGCCTCGACATGGGCCAATCCGTACGGCCTGACCAAGCGCGAGCGGGAGGTGCAGCGCCTGCTCTGCCAGGGGCTCACCAACCGGGAGATCGCCACCCGGCTGTACATCACCCCCAAGACCGCCGCCCACCACGTGGCCGCCGTGCTCGCCAAGCTCGGCGTCCACACCCGCCAGGAGGCCGCCGTCCCCCTGGACGACGCTCCGTCGTGGCGCTCCGGCACCTGAGGTGCCGTCACGGCCACCCGCGGTATCTGGGCATCGCCCCGCGCAAAATCGGGTCCGACTGCCGATGAACCTCCCCGTGCGCCCCAGCAGACTGGCTGCAATCGCGGCGCACCGGACGGAGGAGGTGGCCCCATGGCCCGACGCATTCGCGTGGCCGCGTTCCTTGGCACACGGCCCGAGGTCATCAAGATGTACTCGCCCATCCGGGCACTGCGCGACCTGGATTCGACCTTCGAGACGATCGTGTGTTCCAGCGGCCAGCACGCAGAGCTGTTGTCCGACGCGCTCACGACCTTCGGGATGAGCGTCGACCACCAGCTGGACGTGATGCGCAGGAACCAGCGTCCCGCCGAGGTCGCGTGGAAAGTGGCCCGCTGGGCCGGCGACATCTGCGAGGAGCGACGCCCGGACGTCGTCCTGGTCCAGGGTGACACCACGACCACGATGGCCGCCGGCGTGGCGGCCTTCCACTCGTCGACGCGGGTGGCTCACGTCGAAGCCGGACTGCGGACCTACGACAACAGTGCCCCCTGGCCCGAGGAGGGCCACCGGCGGATCCTCGGCGCGATCGCGGATCTGCACTTCGCCCCCAGCGAGATGGCCGGGGCCAACCTCGTCCGCGAGGGAGTGGCACCGGACCGGGTGTTCCTCACCGGGAACACCGGTATCGACGCGCTCTACTGGGCGCTCTCGCAGCCGCGCCACGCGCCCGCGCCCCCCGACGGGCAACGCCGTGTCGTGATCACGACCCACCGGCGCGAGAGCATCCCCGACGGCATCAGCGCCATATTCGGCGCCGTCCGGGAGCTGGCGGGCCTCTACCCCGACGTCCGGTTCCAGCTGGTGCGGCACCCGTCCCCGCCGGTGGCCCGGATGCTGGAGCAGATCCTGGACGGAGCCCGCCCCCGGAACGTCGAGGTGCTGGCACCGTGCAGCTACGTCCCGTTCATGCACATGCTCGCCGACTCGTACCTGATCGTGACGGATTCGGGCGGCATCCAGGAGGAAGCACCCGTCCTGGGCAAACCCCTGCTCGTGGTCAACCGCCGCACGGCCCGCGAGGAGCCCCTCAGGGTCGGCACCTCCGATCTCGTCGGCACCGATCAGGACAGCATCGTCGCGGCGGTGGCCGCCCTGCTCGACGACCCCGTCCGCCACGCGCGCATGGCCACGCGCCACGAGCCCTACGGGGACGGCCTGGCCGGCGAGCGGATCGTGAAGATCCTCGGCGAGGAGATCGCACAGGGGACGACGACGGAGTTCCGGCGATGAGGCCGGCGTCCCCGGTCACCGGGACCAGGATCACCCGCACCGGGACCGTCGGCACCGGGACCGTCGGCACCGGGACCGGCGGCACCGGGACCGGCGGCACCGGGATCACCGGTGCCGCGGCTGCCGGTGCCGGCCTGTCCGGCGAGACCGCCGAGGCCGCCCGGCGGATCGAGCGGTGGCTGCTGTCCGGCGGTGCCCAGATCGAGGAGGGCGCGCAGCGCGGAGCGGTCGCCGGCCGGCTGGACCCGGAAGGCCGACCCGAGTTCGTCTACCTCGAGATCACCGGCTACTACCTGACCTCGATGGCCTGGCTGGCCTCGGGAGCGGCGAGTTCCCCGGACCGCGCCGCGGAGGCACGCGCGCACGGCCGGCAGGCGTTGGACTGGATCAGCCGCAGCCTGGCGGAGCGGGGTGTTCCGCCGACCCGGCTGTACGTGTCCGGCGCTCCCTCCGACTGGCGGAACGCCGGCGTGTTCACGTTCGACCTGGCGATGGCGGCGCGGGGAGCGGCGACCTTCGGGCAGGTCACCGGGTACGAAGCCTGGAAGGAGCCGGCCGCCGGGCTGTGCACCGCCATCGACGGCATGACGTCGGGATCCGCCGTCCTGCGGTCCCATGACGCGGTGGCCCGCGCGCCCCTTCCCGACCGCTGGTCGACCCGGCCGGGTCCGCACCACCTGAAAGCGGCCGCTGCCCTGCTCCGGATACCCGACGGCGTGCTCGGGGCACCCCTCGCACGGGTCTGCCGACGGACCTGCGCGCACTGGGAGGCCGTGCTGGGGGAGACGTGGCCGTGCCGCGAGGTGCACCCGCTCCTCTATGGGATCGAAGGCCTCCTCATCGGGGCGCCCTCGGCGAACGACGAGGCGCTGGAGGCGGTCGAGAGGCTGTACGCGCGGCTCATGCGGCTGCAGGCGGCCGACGGCACCCTCACGGAGACGACCGGCGGCGGCCTCGTACGTTCCGACGTCCTCGCCCAGGCCTTGCGCATCGGCCGCGTCCTGCGCGGCCGTGGCCGCCTGCAGGGCGACGGCTGGGCCGGACGCCTGGGCGACCTGACGCGGGCGCTGCTCGGCTTCGTGCGAGCGGACGGAGGGGTCCGCTTCTCCCGCGACCAGGAGGCCGTCAACACCTGGTGCGCGATGTTCGCCCATCAGGCCCTGCTCGCCGGTCAGGGCGGCCTGACCGAGGCCGTCTCGGAGCTGCTGGTGTGAGCGGTGGTGCGACTCAACGCCTGCTGGGACTTCCCGGCAGGCGTTGAGGTTGAGTAGGCAGTCTCAGCTGAGTAGGCAGTCTCAGTAGGCGCCTCGGCGGCCGAGCACCGCGGGCACCGTCCGGGCCAGGAGCCTGATGTCCGACCGGAGGTCCCACGTGGCGATGTAGTCCAGGTCCATCCGCACCTGTTCGGCGAAGGGGATGTCGGAGCGGCCGCTGACCTGCCAGACGCAGGTGATGCCGGGCTTCACCAGCAGCCGCTGCCGCTCCCGCGGACCGTAGTGCTCGCACTCCTCCGGAAGCGGGGGACGCGGGCCGACGAGACTCATCTCGCCGTGGATGACGTTCAGCAGCTGTGGCAGCTCGTCGATGCTCCAACGGCGGAGAACCCGTCCCACCGGAGTGACCCGCGGATCCCGGCGGATCTTGAAGAGGGGGCCGGTGGATTCGTTCAGGTGCAGATAGGCCGACCGCTGGCTCTCCGCGCCCAGGCGCATCGAACGCAGCTTGAACATGAGGAAGGGCTCCCCGTCGCGCCCGATCCGCTCCTGCGGATAGAGCACCGGCCCCGGGGAGGTCAGCTTGATCAGGCACGCTGCCACCAGGAAGACCGGCGACAGCAGGACCAGCGCCAGCAGGCCGAGAGCGAGGTCGAGAAGCCGCTTCTCGAGCAGTTGACGCCTGCTCGCCGCGAGCAGACCGCCCTCGATCCGTGCCGGGACATCGGTATCCGTGTCCGCGGTACCCGTGTACGTGCTGCCGGTCGGGGCCGTTTCGCGGCGCATGCCAGCAGTCTGCGATGACGCCGGGGCGGGCTCATCGGCAGTCGAACCCCACTTTTCGCGGGGGCGTACCCAGATACGCCCGGCGACGCCACCCTTACGGGGAGCGCCGCCACGCCGTCAGCTGCCGCTCAGTGAACGCTTCAGCTCGGCCTTGTTCATGGACGACCGCCCGTGGATGTCGCGGCGCTTCGCCTCGGCGTACAGCTCGTCGTACGTCCGGTCGTCCGAGCCGCCCTTGCCGGACCGCTCGCCGCCGCGCTGCGAGGCGGATTTGCCCTGCGTGGAGCTCTTGCTCGAGCTGCCGGCCTCACCGGACCTGGCGCGCTCCTTGTTCACCGTGCGGGCCGCGATCTCCTTGGCGCGCTTGGTGCTTTCGCCGCGCTGCTCCGCGCTTTCCTTGATGTGCTCGTACTGCCGCTCCCGCTTGGAGCTCGATCCGCGAGGCATGACAGCTCCCTGGTTCGTCGTCGTGTACGGCTACGCCCCCTTGGCCCGCCAGTGCCCTCTCGGCCGCGCCGGAAACGGCGGGGCCGTCACACGGGCGACCCGGACGCGCTCACTGCCGTCCGGGTCGGTCCCCCACGATGACGCGACCGTCACGTGCGACGGCGCGTCTTGCCCTTGGCCTCGTCCATCGTCCCCTTCGCGGTCCTTCCGGTCTCCCCGGCGGCCTTCTTGGCCTTTCCCTCCATCTGGTCGCCGGCGCCCTTGAGGCGCAGATCCTCCTTGCCCGTGGCCTCTCCGGCCTTCTCCTTCGCCTTGCCCATCGTTTCCTGGGCCTTGCCACGAATCTTCTTGCCCTGAGCCACGCAGATCAGCTCCTCAGCCGAATTCCTTCCTGGCGCCCTCGAGAGGCTGCACGGCGGCTACCCGCGCCCGGGCGACGCAATCACCTTCTTGCGCGGGCCCTGTCCACCAGGGCGACCCCGACCGCGGCAAGGCCGATCTGGATGAGCCATTCGATCCAGTCGACTCCGCTGGTGTCGTCGAGGTCGGCCGCATGGGCAATGGCGGAACCGCCCAGCGCGGCCGCGATGCCGATGAGGATCATCAGCCAGATCGGTATGTGCTGCCGACCGGGCAGGACGAGTCGGCCGAGCAGACCGATGATGGTGCCGATGACGAGAGCGCTGATGATTCCGGAGACTTCCATGGACGCGCCTTCCCTCTGTTCTTTCGTGTGCTCGTCTCGTTCACCGTGCAACTTCCCGGAATGTTCGTATCCATGCCGGTAAGTGCTGGCAGGGTCGGTCGGTCGTTACGCCTTCGTGGCGTACGCCAAATATCGCGGATAAGGTGGAATGCGAATCGTGGCAAGAACGGGAATGCCAACTTTGGTGGTGAACCGTCACGAGTGACGTCGGCAAGCGCAGGAAACACGATCGCGACGAAGCCGAGCCCGAGCGCCGGGACGAGGCCGAGGACGAGGCCGAAAACGAGGTCGAGTCCGAAAACGAGGACGAGGACGAATACGAGGACGAGGACGAATACGAGGGCGAGGCCGAGCCCGAGAGCGAGTCCGACACCGAGCCCGAAGCCGCCGATGACGCCGAAGCGCAGGAGCGCGTACCGGCCGCGAAGGCCCTGCGGTACGCCGTCGAGCAGCTCACGGAACTCCTGGGCCGGACCCCCGAGTCCGTGTCCGCTCTGAAGCCGACCGATCAGGGCTGGGCGGCGGAGATCGAGGTCGTGGAGCTCGAGCGTATTCCGGAGACGACGAGCATCATGGCGACTTATGAGGTTGCGCTGGGCCCGGACGGGCAGTTGCTCGGATACGAGCGCGGAAAACGCTACCCGCGCTCTCGGATCGACAAGGAGGAGAGCTGAGCGTCAACCCGCCCCTTCGACCGTGAGGAGGTCGACGTGTCTGTCGTGCAACAGGGCGGCGGGATGCCCGGACAGGGTGGAGGCACGGGAAATCTTTACGACGTGGTCGAGTTGGTGCTCGACCGCGGCCTGGTGATCGACGCATTCGTCCGCGTGTCCCTCGTCGGAATCGAGATCGCGAAGGTCGACGCCCGCGTCGTCGTGGCCAGCGTGGACACCTATCTCCGCTTCGCCGAGGCGTGCAACCGGCTCGATCTGGAGAGCGGCCGCAACGCCCCGGCCCAGCTGACGGACGTCATGGAGAAGACGACCGAGGGCGGCGCCAAGGGCAAGGCGAAGGGCGCACTCACCGGGGCCGTCGAGGCCTTCACGGATTCCCTCACCGGTAATCGCGACGAAGAGCGAGAGAAGCAGCCCCGTCACGACGGGAAACGCGCCGACGACCGCGGTCACGAGCGCCGTGCGCGGCGTTCTTCGGAGGACGGCGAACAGTGATGGCTCTCTATGTCTACGCGATCACCAAGTCCTCGCACCCGCTCCGCCTCGACGGCCTCACGGGCGTGGGCGGCGAAGACGCGGCCCTGCGCACGATCGGCCAGGGGGACCTGTGCGCCGTCGTGAGCGAGGCTCCGGAAGAGATCGGTGTGAAGCGCCAGGACGTCGAGGCGCATCACGACGTCCAGACCCGGCTGTGGAACGATGGCGTCACGCTGCCCCTGGGCTTCGGCTTCGTCGCCGAGAACGACGACGCCGTGCGCGCCGTACTGGAAGACGGCGCCGCGCAGTTCACCCAGCGCCTCGAAGAACTCGACGGCCGCGTGGAGTTCAACGTGAAGGGGATCGAAGAGGAGGAAGCCGCCATGCGGCGGATCCTCGAGGACTCCGCACAGGTTCGTGAGTTGAACGAGGCGACGCGTGACGGTGGCGGAACGTACGAGGACCGGCTCGAACTGGGCAAGCTCCTGAGCGACGAGATGACCGCCAGGCAGGCGGCACTCGCCGAAACGGTGCTCGCGGCGCTGAGGCCGCTCGCCCGCGCCGAGCGCTTGTCCGAGCCGTCCCAGCAGTACTTCGTGAGCGCCTCGTTCCTGGTCGACCAGGAACGGGCCGAGGAATTCACGAACGCCGGCGAAGAGGTGATCAAGGAGCAGCCCGAGGGTGTCGACATCCGGATCCGCGGGCCGCTGCCGCCGTACAGCTTCGCCTGACCGTCGCCGCGTACGCACAGGGAGGCGCCGTGGGATTGGTGACCGAGATCCTCATACTGCCCGCCGCTCCGTTCCGAGGGATCGGATGGGTCCTGGGCAAGGTCGTGCAGGCCGCTGAGCAGGAGTACTACGACCCCGGCCCCGTTCAGGAGCAGCTCGCCGAACTCGAACGAGCGCGGGAGGCGGGTCACGTGACCGACGAGGAGTTCAACGAACAGGAAGAAGGGCTCCTGCGACGACTGGAGGAGATCAGGGCCTACCAGCTCCGAAGCGCCGGGTCCCTCGGTACGTAGAGCGGCTGGGCCGTGCCTCCCTCCAGGACCGCGCCAGGAGCCCGGGCGGGTGAGGAGAAAGCACCGTCATGAACAACGCCAAGATCGGCACCGCCCTGGTCGGCGGATATGTCCTGGGACGGACGAAGAAGGCCAAACTCGCGTTCGGGCTGGCCATGGCGCTGGCAGGATCGCGCATCAAGCCCGGACAGCTGGGCAGGACCCTCGCGCAGTCGCCCCTCCTCAGCAACGTGAACCAGCAGGTCCGCGGCGAACTCGTGAGCGCGGGGAAGTCGGCGGCCACCACCGTGCTCAACGCCAAGGCCGGGCACCTGGCCGACGCCCTGCACAGGCGAACCGAGGGGCTCCGCGAAGGGGAGCACGAGGAGGAACCGGAAAGCCGGCGGGACGACGAGGCCTACGAGGACGAGCACCCCGACGACACCGCCGAGCACGACGAGCGGACGGACGAGGACACCACCGAGCAGGAAGCCGGGGACGAGGGCAGGGACGAGGGCGAGCCGTCCGGCGAGGACGAGGAACCCGAGCCGCGTCCGCGACGTACGACGACCTCTCGCCGTACCTCCTCGGCAGCCACGACCGGAGGGTCGTCGAAGACGTCGTCCCAGAAGTCGTCCGGCACGTCGAAGGGCACCCGGTCGAGGACTACCAGGAGGCGGGACGATGCCTGACGCCAGGGCTTCGGAGCGGGGGACGAAAGGCTCCGCGGGATCCTCCGGGGCGCAGAAGATGCTGGATCGCAATCCCGGCGCGAACCGGCTGGCAGAAGAGTTCGAGACCTACCTCGAGGCGCGCCTCGAAAAGGTGCTGACCGGCATGGGCCATCGCATAGGCGACGCGGCCGGCAAGCTGGGCGAGGCCCGCATCGGCCCGCGCGCCCTGGCCCGCGGGGCGGGCAAGGGCGGCAGGAAACTGGCCGAGCACGCGCCGGGCAAGGCCGCCCTCACGTCGGCGGCCGCGCGCGTCGCCGACACGACCTCTCACGCGCGGGACAAGGTCTCCCAGGTCAAGGACACCGCCGCCCACACCAAGGACGCGCTCGCCGAGAAGGTGAAGGGCGCCAAGACGCACGAGCCCCACTCCGCCGCGTCGTCGGCCGGGCACAAGAGCATGACCGTCATCGAGGACATCGACATCGGCGTCCCGGTGCGCGAGGCGTACGACCAGTGGACCCAGTTCCAGGAGTTCGGCACCTTCGCCAAGGGCGTCGTGTCCGTCGAGCAGCAGGACGACACCACGACCCAGTGGCAGGTGAAGGTCGCCAAGTCGACCCGGGCGTGGAAGGGAACCATCACCGAACAGATCCCTGACGAGCGGATCGCCTGGACCTCGGAGGGGGCGAAGGGCACCACGAGGGGCGTGGTCACCTTCCACCCGCTCGGCGAGAACCTGACCAAGGTCCTGCTGGTCATGGAGTACTTCCCCAAGGGCATCGTCGAGAAGGCGGGCGCCCTCGTCCGGGCGCAGGGCCGGCGTGCTCGGCTCGATCTCAAGGCTTTCCGCACGTTCGTCATGATGAAGGGCGAGGCGACGGGCGGCTGGCGCGGCAAGATCCAGGACGGCAAGGTCGTCGCCGGCCCCGACGAGGACGAGGACGAGGACGGCGAAGCACGGGACGAGGCTCCTGAGCAGGGCGACGCGGACGAGGCCGAAGCCGAGGGCGGCGGCGACGGATCGGATGAGGACGAGTACGAGGACGAGTACGAGGAGCAGGGGCAGGACGAGGAGGACGACGAGGCCCCGGAGGACGAGGCTCCGGAGGAGGAGTACGAGGACGAGGAGCAGGACGAGGAGGGCCCGGAGGACGCGTACGAGGACGAGTACGACGACGAGGACGAAGGCGAGGAAGAGGACGAGGACGCCGGCGAGACCAGGGCCGAAGAAGCGGACGAACGCCCCCGCAGCCGTCGAGGCCGCAAGAGCTGACGCCCAGGGAGCGAGAGCGAGGTCGAATCCGTCGTGGACGCATCGGACTCCGCAGGCAACTCGGCCGCGCGCTCGCTGTCTCCTTACGGTCAGCAGCAGCAGAGCGCGAACCTCGCCGACATCCTGGAGCGTGTGCTCGACAAGGGCATCGTCATCGTCGGGGACATCCGGATCAACCTGCTCGACATCGAGCTGCTGACCATCAGGCTCCGGCTCCTCGTCGCCTCGGTCGACAAGGCCAGGGAGATCGGGATCGACTGGTGGGAGCACGATCCCGCACTGTCCTCACGAGCCGGCAAGGACAGGGAGCTGGAGGCCGAGAACGAGCGCCTGCGCGCCGAGGTCAAGGCACTCCGCGCCCGCCCCGCATCCCGGTCGGAGCTGCCGGAAGGAACGCGGAGCCGCCGGCGCCGTACGCCCGAAGGAGCGGCCGAGGCGGACGAGCCACGGGCCGCTCCCGAGCGCCGGAGCAGACGACGGGAGCCGGAGGGCAGGAAGGCCCGGTCCCGCCGCGACTCGGACACCCGGGCCGAGGACGAGGACGAGACCGAGGCCGAGGACGAGACCGAGGACGAGGAGCGGCGGGACTGACTCATGGACGGAGAGCTGAGCTACGCGTATGCCGTCGTGCGCCCGACGGCTGCCCTGGAAGAGGCGGTGCAGGAGGGCGTCGAAGGCGTGGGGCCGGGTCCGGTGAGGATCGTCCGCGTGGGAGGTACGGCGGCCGTCGTCGGTTCCGTACCGGAGAGCGACTTCTCCGAAGCCGCGCTCAAGGTCCACCTGGAGGACCTCGACTGGCTCGAGCGCGTGGCACGGGCGCACAACGGCGTCGTGGACGTTCTCGCGTCCCGCACCGCCGTTCTTCCCTTGCGGCTGGCGACGGTCTACCTGGACGACGAGCGGGTGCGCGACGTCCTGCGCCGCGGGGAGAAGACCTTCGAGCGCATGCTGGACCGGTTCGCCGAGCACGTGGAATGGGGGGTCAAGGTGTATGCCGAAGCCCCGCGGGCGTCCGCCCCGCCGGCCGACGCGCAGGAGGACGTCCCCGACCCGGGCCGGGCCTATCTGCGTCGCCGCAGACAGCAGCGCGAGGACAGGGGAGCCGCCTGGACCGCCGCGGCCGAGGCGGTCCGCAGGATCGAGGCCGAGGTGCGCGAGGTGGCCGTGGAACGGGCGCGCCACCGGCCCCAGCAGGGCCGGCTCGCCGTCGGAACGGGGGAGAACGTGGCCAACGACTCCTACCTGGTGCCGCGCACGCGTTCCGACGAGTTCCGTGAGCTCGTCCTGCGCTCGGCGCGGGACCTGAACGGCATCCGGGTCGAGATCACCGGGCCGTGGGCCCCGTACTCGTTCGCGGTGCTCCCGGGCCCGGAGGCGCCGGAAGAGGTGCGCCGGCCGTGACGGCACGCGACGACGACAGGCTCGCGGACCGCCAGGTGGCACTCATCGACCTGCTGGACCGGCTGCTGAGCGGGGGAGTGGTGCTGACCGGCGACCTGATCCTGTCGATCGCGGACGTCGACCTGGTGAAGGTCTCCCTCCGCGCCGTCATCGTCGCGGCACAGGGAGACGACCAGTGGGCCCTGACGTCGATCCTGCCGGGCGTGCGGGAAATTCCGTCGCAGGAGGAGGCCGCCGTGCGAGAACCGGAGGGACCGCGCCATGACGGGCCCCTCTGACCGTGCCGGCGCCTCTGACCGAACGGCCGGTTCCGCCGACCGTGCCGGCGCCTCTGACCGAACGGCCGGTTCCGCCGACCGTACCGGCCCGGCCGCGGCCGACCGCCGTCGCGAGGTCGCCGCGGCCGCGCAACGCGCCTTCTCCCTGCTGCCGGCGCGCACGGACGACCTGTCGGCGGTGGACAGCGGGGCGGCGGCCGGGCACGCGGCCCGCCGCCTCCACAGTGATCCCGACACGGTGGAGCGGGACCTGGTCACGCTCGTCCTGACCATCGTGGAGCTGCTCCGGCAGTTGATGGAGCGTCAGGCGCTGCACCGCGTGGACCAGGGCGACCTGACCGAGGAGCAGGAGGAGAGGCTCGGCCTGACCCTCATGCTCCTCCATGACCGGATGATCGAACTCTGCGACAGCTACGGCCTCACGCTCGAGGACCTGAACCTCGATCTCGGCCCCCTCGGCACCCTCCTGCCGCCCTGACGCGTCACGTCCCCGCTCACGTCCCCGCTCACGTCCCCGCTCCCGGACGTGTCACGTCCCCGCTCCCGGCGTCACGTCCCCGCTCACGGCAGAGGTGTGCCGCCGGTGGCGTTGACGACTTCGCCGGTGACGTAACCGGCCTGGTCGCCGGCGAGGAAGACGTAGACGGGCGCCATCTCGGCCGGCTGTGCCGGGCGGCCGAGGGGGGACTGCTTCCCGAACTCCGCCGTCTCGGGCATGGTCGCGGGAATGAGCGGGGTCCAGACCGGGCCCGGCGCCACCGCGTTGACGCGGATGCCCTCCGGGGCGAGCATCTGCGCCAGCCCCTGGGTGAAGTTCACGATGGCCGCCTTGGTCATGGCGTAGTCGAGAAGCGGCGGGCTCGGCTTGTACGCCTGCACCGAGGTCGTGTTGATGATGCTGCCGCCCTTCGGGATGTGCGGAAGCGCCCGCTTCGTCAGCCAGAACATGCCGTACAGATTGGTCTTCATCACCCGGTCGAACTGCTCCGTCTCGATGGCGGCGATGCCGTCGGGCTGAGCCATCTGGTAGGCCGCGTTGTTCACGAGGACGTCGATCCGGCCGAACTCCCGCACGGTGCGGTCGACGAGCGCCTCGCACTGCGTCTCGTCCCGGATGTCGCACGGCACGGCCACCGCCCTGCGTCCGGCCTCCGTGACGAGGCGCGACGTCTCGCGCGCCTCCTCTTCCTCTTCCGGAAGGTGGGTGAACACGACGTCCGCGCCCTCGCGGGCGTACGCGAGCGCCACGGCCCTGCCGATGCCGGAGTCTCCGCCCGTCACCAGCGCGACCCGGCCCTCCAGGAAGCGGTGCCCCTCGTAGGTCGTCTCGCCGTGGTCCGGGGCCGGGTCCATCGGAGGGGTCCATCCGGGATGTTCCTGGTGCTGCGCGGGGAAGTCCGGTCGGGGATGGGCCGTCACCGGGTCGCGTCCTTGCCGCTGTTCCGCCATGCCGGCTCGCCACCTCTCTGCGCTCTGCCATCGGTCGGAAGTGGTCCGGCGGGCCGGGGGGGCCCCCGGACCACGG
>NZ_JBHXTJ010000006.1:0-165731 GCF_042677525.1 Streptomyces sp. NPDC127114 | reverse complement strand
GGGGGGGGGGCGGGGGGCGGGCGCCCCCCCCCCCCCCACGGCCGGCTCAGCTGAACCGCGTGTCGTCGGTGTCCATCGGGTCGGGGGTCATGTCGCCGGACGGTGCGATGCGGCCGCGCCATCCGCCGCTCTCCTGCCCGCGCTCCTCCATGTACCCCTTGAAGCGCTTCAGGTCGCCCTTGACGCGCCGGTCGAGGATGCCGAGGGCCGCCCCCGCCTTCTCGGTGACCCCCTGTGTGTCGACGTCCATGGCCAGGCTCACACGGGTGTGCGTCTCGTCGAGGGGCTGGAACGTGACGACTCCGCGCTGGTCGGTCTCACCGCCCACCGTGCGCCAGGCGATCCGTTCGTCCGGCAGCTGGTCCGCGATCTCGGTGTCGAACTCCCGCTTGACGCCACCGATGCTGGTGCGCCAGTGACAGTGACGGTCGTCGAGCTGCCTGACCTCCTCCACGCCCTCCATGAAGCGCGGGAACTCCTCGAACTGGGTCCACTGGTTGTAGACGCTGCGCACGGGCGAGTCCACGTCGATGGACTGCTTCACCATGGTCACGGTGTCCTCCCTGGTTCTCCTCGTCGATGGTCGGCTTCATCCGGCCGCCTACCCGGACAAGTACTGATAAACCCCTGCAATCCTGACGAAGACCGGCATCAGTACTCGCCTCGCGGGACCGCCTTCCAGACCCGTCTTCCGCGCCCGCCGCCGGGACACGCCCGTCGCGCCTCGGTGAGGCGCGACGGATGCGGTCGTTCCCGGCGGTCGGATTGCCCGTGTCCTCGGTTCACCAGCGGTACCAGCGCGCGCTCCCGCTGCGCATGAAGAACCCCAGCACCCACAGGACGAGTACGGCGATCGCGACGTACCACAGAGCTTCGACGGCGAAGCCCGTGCCGAAGAGCACGAGGATCAGAAGCAGGACGAGTAGCAGCGGAAGCATGACGGACCTCCTCGGTCCACGTGATCCGGACAGCTGCCGGGATCGTCAGGTGCCGGGATCGTCAGACGCCCGTGCGACTACCCGGCTCCGGCGGACGTAATCGGGCCCGGGCCGGGTACCCGCCGCTCACAGCCTCGCGACCAGTGGAAGGCGCCGCCATGAAAGCCGTGACCTGGCAGGGCAGACGGAACGTGTCCGTGGAATCGGTGCCGGATCCCGCGATCCAGGATCCGACCGACGTCATCGTGAAGATCAGTACGACCGGCCTGTGCGGTTCGGACCTGCACCTGTACGAGGTGCTCGGTCCCTTCCTCGACGCCGGCGACGTGCTCGGGCACGAGCCGATGGGCGTGGTGGAGGAGGTGGGGGCCGAGGTGCGGAACCTGCGTCCCGGCACACGGGTCGTGGTCCCGTTCAACATCTCGTGCGGCACGTGCGCGATGTGCGCCGTCGGCCTGCAGTCCCAGTGCGAGACCACCCAGGTGCACGAGTACGGCTCCGGCGCGGCGCTCTTCGGATACACGAAGCTCTACGGTCAGGTGCCGGGCGGGCAGGCCGAGTACCTGCGCGTGCCGTTCGGCGACCAGTTGCCGGTGGTCGTCCCCGAGGGGCCTCCGGACGACCGCTTCGTCTACCTCTCGGACGTCCTGCCGACGGCCTGGCAGGCCGTCGCCTACGCGGACGTCCCGCGGGGCGGCTCCGTCGCCGTCCTGGGGCTCGGGCCCATCGGGGACATGGCCGCCCGGATCGCCGCGCACCGGGGAGCCGGCACCGTCATCGGCGTCGACCTGGTCCCCGAACGGCTCGCGCGCGCCGCGGCCCGCGGCGTCCTCACGCTGGACGTGTCCGCAGAGGGGGCCGACCTCGTGGACCGGATCCGCGACATGACCGACGGCCGGGGACCCGACGCCGTCGTCGACGCCGTCGGCATGGAGGCGCACGGAGCGCCCGTGGCGCACGGTCTGCACGGCATGACCGCGTTGCTGCCCGATGCGCTCGCCTCACGGATGATGCGACGCTTCGGGGTGGACCGGCTCTCCGCGCTCCATCTCGCGGTCGACCTCGTACGCCGTGGCGGCACGGTCTCGCTCGTCGGCGTGTACGGCGGCATGGCCGATCCGATGCCGCTGATGGCGATGTTCGACAAACAGCTGACCCTGCGCATGGGCCAGGCCAACGTGCGGCGCTGGGTGGACGACCTGATTCCCCTGCTCACGGACGACGATCCGCTGGGCGTCGACTCGTTCGCCACCCACAGACTCCCGCTGGACGCGGCTCCGGACGCCTACGAGATGTTCCAGAAGAAGCGCGACGGAGCGGTGAAGATCCTCTTCCAGCCCTGACGTGAAGATCCTCCTCGTCGTCCGCCTCATCCGTGCGGAGCTCGTTTCCGTGCGGGAGCTCGCGCGCGGGAGGTCTCACTCGCGCGGGAGGTCCGACTCGTGCGCGGAGGTCTCACTCGTGCAGGAGGTCGAGCACGGCGCGTTCGACGGCGCCCTGTGTCGCCGGATGACCGAACACGCCGTGCTCGCCGAGGCGTTCGAGCGCCGGGGCGACGGTCACGCCCGCGTCGTACCGCTCGATGACGCGGGGCGCGATGTACGAGCCACGGCAGACGGCCGCCGTGTTGCCCAGGTAGTCGCTGACCTCGCACACCGCGCGCCGTACCGCCTTCCGGCGCGCCGTCGCGGACTCGGCCCCCGCCTCCTCGGACACCGCGAGCGCGACGGCGGCGAGGACGGTCCCGTGCCAGGTGCGGAAGTCCTTGGCACTGATGTCGACGCCTGACCGGTCCCGCAGGTACGCGTTGAGGGCGTCGGCGTGGACGTCGTGCCAGGCCCCTCCCTGCCAGTACGCGAACAGCCGTGGGCTGTCCCCGCTCCGCCGCAGCAGGGACCGGACCACGCGGTAGACCGCCTCGTCGACCAGGGACCCCGTCACTTGCTGACCGGACTTCCCGGGATAGTCGAAGGACACTTCTCCGCGCGAGCAGTGGACCTGCGACCGCAGAAGGGTCGTCAGTCCGTAGGACTCGTTGTCGCGCTGGTAGCTGTCGCCGCCGATGCGGAAGAAGCCCAGGTCGAGCAGTCGGGCGGCGCAGGCCAGGACCCGTTCCTCGCACAACCCGCGGCGCGCGAGATCGCGCTTCACCGCCTGGCGCAGCCGGGGCAGGGCCGCGGCCACCGTCTGCACGTGCGCGTGCTTGGCCCGCTCCTGACGGGCACGGAACTCCTCGTGGTACAGGTACTGCCGACGCCCCGCCGCGTCCGTGCCGACGGCCTGGATATGGCCGTTCGGCCAGGGACAGATCCACACGTCGTTCCAGGCCGGCGGAATCGTGAGCGCCAGCACGCGGGCCTTCTCCTCCGGCCCGAGCGGTCGGCCCTGCGCGTCGAGGTAGCGGAACCCGCGGCCATGGCGCAGTCGTCGCCACCCTGGCCGCGCGGGATCACTGGTCCTCAGCCGCACTCCCTACGAGTGCCCTGGATCCACCGCACGACACGGCCCGAGCAAGCAGGGCACCGACACCGTCGTCGTGCCCCTCTCCACGGGTTCCGCTCGGCGTCTCATGGTGCCCCTGGGGATGCTGACGGCTTGAACTATGGTGTCCCACCACATACGCGGCTGACCTGCGCTTTCCTACGGTGTGGCGACACGAAGACCCGTCCCCGTCACCCGCTCGGAAGTGGTGCACATGGCCGCCGCAACACACGCTCCCACGCCTCCCGGATCCCTCAAGCGGATCGTCGCCGCCAGCCTCATCGGCACCACCATCGAGTGGTACGACTTCTTCCTCTACGGGTCGGCCGCCGCACTGGTGTTCAACAAGCTGTTCTTCCCCGAGTCCGACCCGCTCGTCGGGACGCTGCTCTCCTTCCTGACGTACGCCGTCGGGTTCGCCGCGCGGCCGCTGGGCGCGCTGGTGTTCGGGCACTACGGGGACCGGCTCGGGCGGAAGAAGCTGCTCGTGCTCAGTCTGCTGATGATGGGCGGGGCGACCTTCGCCATCGGTCTGCTGCCGACGCACGCCGCCGTGGGGTCCGCCGCGCCGGTGCTGCTGACCGTGCTGCGGCTGGTGCAGGGCTTCGCGCTCGGCGGGGAGTGGGGCGGGGCCGTGCTGCTCGTGTCCGAGCACGGGGACGCGAAGCGGCGCGGGTTCTGGGCCTCCTGGCCGCAGACCGGGGCGCCGGCCGGGCAGTTGCTCGCGACCGGTGTGCTGTCCGCGCTGACCGCGCTGCTCTCCGACGCCGCGTTCGCCACCTGGGGCTGGCGCGTCCCGTTCCTGCTGTCCGGCGTGCTGGTGATCGTCGGACTGTGGATCCGCCTCTCCGTGGACGAGTCGCCGGTCTTCAAGGCCGCGCTCGCCGCCGCCGAGCAGCGCAAGGCGGCCGCAGCGCAGGCCGAGAAGACGCCGCTGGTCGCCGTCCTCCGGCACCACTGGCGCGACGTGCTGATCGCCATGGGCGCCCGGATGGCCGAGAACATCTCGTACTACGTCATCACCGCCTTCATCCTCGTCTACGCCACCACCCAGGTCGGCCTCTCCAAGCAGACCGCCCTCAACGCCGTCCTCGTCGGTTCCGCCGTCCACTTCGCCGTCATCCCGCTGTGGGGCGCGCTCTCCGACCGGCTCGGGCGCCGGCCGGTGTATCTCGTCGGCGCGGTCGGCGTCGGGCTGTGGATGTTCCCCTTCTTCGCCCTCGTCGACCAGGGCTCCTTCGGCGGCCTGCTGCTCGCCGTCACCGTCGGACTGGTGCTCCACGGGGCCATGTACGCGCCCCAGGCCGCCTTCTTCTCCGAGATGTTCGCGACCCGGATGCGCTACTCCGGCGCCTCCATCGGCGCCCAGTTCTCCTCCGTCGCCGCCGGCGCGCCCGCCCCGCTGATCGCCGTGGCGCTGCTCGACGACTACGGCAGCTCGACGCCCGTCGCCCTGTACGTGATCGCCGCCGCGCTCCTCACGGTCGTCGCCGTGGCCTGCGCCCGGGAGACCCGCGATCGCGACCTGTCCGAGATCGCCGAGGACGCCCCCGGCGCCGACCGGGTGCGCGCCGGGGCCTGACACCGCCGGGCACGAACCGGACGGAGCGCGTACGCGAGAGGGCCCCTCTCCTCGGAGAGGGGCCCTCTGCGCGTCGGGAGCGGCGCGTCGGCGGTCCTGCGTCGGCGTTCGTGCGTCAGCGGTCCTGCGCCGGCGGCGCGTCCTTCTCGCAGATCACCTTGTCCCGCGGCGTGTAGTGCGTGGAGAACGTCTCCCGCCCGACCTCCGTGCCGCCGTTCTTGAAGACCCGGTCGACCTTGATGTCGAAGCCCTCCAGCGGCTCCTGCACCTCGCACTTCTCGCTGGCGTCCTTGCGTTCCTTCGGCTGCGTGACGTTCGTGCGCGGGCCCTCGACCGCCTCGACCGAGTCGTACTTCTTCGTGCCGAGGAAGCTGACCGTCACCGACGAGTCCGTCGAACTCGCCTTGATGTAGATCGGCTTGCCCGAGTCGTTGCGGAACTTCAGGTCCAGCGTGCCCCAGGCCACGGTCGCCTCACGGCCGGCCGGGTAGCGCTCGATGTAGAAGGAGTGCGCGCCGTACTCGATCGGCTTGACGCCGGCGAAGAACAGGGCGTTGAAGACCGTCGTGGCGACCGCCGAGACACCGCCGCCGGGTGCCTTCTGGTACTGCCCGTCCAAGATCATCGTGCCGTCGACGAAGCCGTTTGCCTCGGTGCGCTCGCCGACCGTGCGGTTGAAGCTCCACACCTCGCCCGGCTGCACCAGCGAGCCGTTGATCAGCTCGACCGCCCGGCCGATGTTGGTCGTGCGGTACGGCGCGGTCGGGAAGTTCACCGTGAAGCTCGACATCTGCTCGGTGATGCCGAGCGCGGCGAGGGAGTCCGCCGTCAGGTTCGGCCGGGTCACCGTGGTGGCGACGGGGGCGGTACGGGCCGCCGCGCCCTCCTTGGTGAGCAGCGGCTCCACCGCGCGGCCGAGGGCGTCGGCGGAGACGGAGCGGCCGGCCCGGCCGTCCTGTTCCACGACCACCTTGCCGTTTCGCACGCCGAGCCGGGCCTCGACCGGGCCGCCGGTGAACGTGTGCAGCGGGCGGGCCACGTCCGGGTCCCGTATCAGGGCCCTGGCGTCGAGGGCCGGGGTGAGCCGGCCGTCCCGCGCCGTGACGTCCAGGTGGTCGCCGAGCGTCGCCGCCGGGATAGAGAGCCGCTTGTCGCCCGCGGTGAGCGTGACAGGCCCCGACATGGCGGGGTCCGCGAAGTCCTTCACGAAGCGCGTGACCTCGGCCGAGGTGACCTTCGGCTGCGTCAGCGAGACCGGCAGGACCACGGGCGCGGCGCCGCCGGCGCCGGCGCCGGGGTAGGCGGCGCGCAGCGCCTCGACCGCCTTCTCGGTGTCCACCTTCAGCCCGACCCGGGCCTCGGTGACGACCGGCTTGCCGTCCTTGAAGGCCACCGCGCCCTCGCGGACCGCGCGGTCGTGCTGCTTCGCCGTGGCGGCGACGGCCGCCCGGGCCTTCGTGGCGTCGTAGGAGACGACGGGTTCGACGTCGCGGCTGCCCGGGGAGAACAGGCGGCCGATGACGGTGAAGGGGTCACGTGAGGGATCGGCCGCCCGGTCGGCGGTGGCGGCCACGTCGACCGTGAGCCCGGCGTCGGCCGGGTCGACGGCGGCCGTGTCGTCACCGACCGTGACCCGCACCGGGTCCTTCCAGGCGGCGGGGGCCGCGGAGGCGAGCCGGGCGGCGGCCTCGGCACGGCTCAGGCCGCCGATGTCGATGCCGTTCACGCGGGTGCCCTCGGAGATGTCGTCCCCGGTGGCGACGAGTCCCGCCACGTACAGTCCGCCGGCGACGGCCGCGACCGCACCGGTCGCGAGCGCCGCCTTGCGTATGTGACCGCGGCGCCCGTTCGGGCCCGCGGCGGCGTGGTCGGTCGTGGAGCGGCGCACACACCCTCCCGGGGCGGTGAGGAGTCAGGGGTATCCCTCGACGGTACGCGGAACCGGGGCAAAAGATCCATATGTTCCCATTTATTCCGGCGGTGACACTCCTCTCATCCCCGAAGACCTAAGGTGGACCGGTGTCCACGTCTCCGACCGGTCCGCAGTCCGTCGACCGCGCGCTGGCCATCCTCGACGCCGTCGCCGACGCCGACCGGCCGGTCGCGGCGAAGGCCCTGGCCAGGACGCTGGGCTGTGCCCTGTCGACCGTCTACCACCTCACCGGACCACTGATCGCCCGCGGCCATCTCGTGCGGACACCCGAGGGATACGTCCCCGGCCCCCGCGTCCCGGCGCTGCACCGCGCCTACCAGCGGCACCACGGGCTCGGCGGACCGGTCGCCGGACTCCTCGGACAGCTGCGCCGCACGGCCGGCGCCGAGGCCTACTTCACCGCCTACCGCGACGGCCGCATCACCGTCGTCGACACCACCGCGCCCGTCACCGACACCGCCCACCCCTTCGCGCCCGGTCCCGAGCCGCGCGCCCACGCCACCGCCCACGGCAAGGCGCTGCTCGCCGAGCTGCCCCGGGCGGCGCGCCGGCGCTATCTGGACGAGCACGGCATGGCCCGCTTCACCGACCGGACGATCACCAGTCCCGAACGGTTCGAGGCCGAGCTGGCCCGGGTGCGCGACCGGGGCTTCGCCGTCTCGGTGGGCGAGGCGGATCCCGCGTACACCTGCCTGGCGACCGCGCTCCCCGCCCTTCCGGGACACGGCGGGCAGCCGTCCGGCACGACCGGCGCCGTGCACGCGCTCTCCGTCTCGCTGCCCACCGCCGACTTCCGGCGGCGGCACGGCGAACTGCGGGCGGCCCTCGCCCGCGCCGTACCGCTGTTCACCGCCGCCCTGCCGTATCCGCCGCACCCGCCCGCCGCCCCGTGACGGTCCGCCGGCAGGACGGATCCCGTACGCCGCTCCGGGATTCCGACCCTGCCGGAATCCCGCCCCGCCTCGGTGGCCCCGCCCCCGGCCGCGCCGCACGATGACGGCATGATCTTCATCGCCGTACGCTTCACCGTCCGCCCCGAGCACGCCGACGGCTGGCTCGACCGCGTCGCCGACTTCACCCGCGCCACCCGCGAGGAGCCCGGCAACCTCTTCTTCGACTGGTCGCGCAGCGTCGACGACCCGAACCTGTTCGTCCTCCTGGAGGCCTTCGCCGACGCCGAGGCGGGCGCCGCACACGTGGCCTCCGACCACTTCAAGGCCGGTCTCGCGGCCATGGGCGAGGCCATCGCCGCCACTCCCGAGATCATCAACGTCGACGTGCCGCAGCAGGGCTGGGGCCTCATGTCCGAACTCACCCGCTGAGCCCCGGAGCCGTCCGGTCCGACGGCACGGCCGTCCGGTCCGCTCGCCGCGGCCGTCAGGTCCTACGGGTGCGGCCCCCCGCCGTACCCGCAAGACTGGACTGATACGACGCCTACGTCGGAGGGGGCGTCCCCGATGCCGCTGCGACAGCTGTCCTGGCCACTGCGCCGCTGGACCGTCCTCTACGTGCTGTTCGTGGCCGGCGTGACCGTCGCCTATCTCCAGGTGCCCTCCCGGCACACCGTCCTCTGGGCGCTCATCGGGCTCAGCGGCGTCGCCGCCATCCTCACCGGCGTCCATCTGCACCGCCCCGCCCGCCGCTGGCCCTGGCTCGTGCTCGCCGCCGCCAACTTCACCTTCGTCGCCGGCGACACCGCGTACAACGTCCTGGAGAGCTTCTTCCACCAGGACCGCCCGTTCCCGTCCGTGGCGGACGCCTTCTACCTCGCCACCTATCCGCTCTTCGCCGTCGGCCTGTACGGATTCATCCGCCGCAGGGCCGTCGGCCGCGACCTCGGCGTGGCCCTCGACGCCCTCATCCTCACCTCCGGCCTCGCCCTGCTCTCCTGGGTCAACCTGATCACGCCGCTCGCCAATTCCCCGGACATGACCTGGATCGAGCGGGTGATCTCCATCGCCTATCCGCTGGGCGACGTCCTGATGCTGGCCATGCTGGCCCGTCTCCTGGTCCCCGGCGGCCTGCGTTCCCGCGCCGTCCAGCTCCTCACCCTCGGCACCTGCGGCATCCTCTTCTCCGACGTCGTGTACGTCGTCAAGCAGCTGGACGGCACCTGGCAGGTGGGCACCCCGTGGGACCTCGGCTGGGTCGTCTTCTTCACCGCCTGGGGACTGGCCGCGCTCCATCCCTCGATGACCGGTCTGACCGACCTCGCTCCCGAACCGACGGCCAGGATCGCCGAACGCCGGCTGCTGCTGCTCGCCGCCGCCTCCCTCATCGCGCCCGCCCTGCTGCTGTTCCAGTCGCTGGGCCGGGATCCCGACCGCGACCTCGGCGTCATCGCGATCTTCTCGGCGATCATGTTCCTGCTGGTCCTGCTGCGCCTGTGGCGGATCATGGCCGACCACCGCAAGGCCGAGGCACGCGAGCGCAGCCTGCGGGTCGCCGCCGCCTCACTCGTCGCCGCGCTGAGCCCCCGCGAGGTCGCGGCCGCCGTCGAGACCGCCGCCGCCACCCTCTTCGGGCCCGGCACCGCGCACCGCACGATGCTGCTCACCCGCGACCGCCGTGGCCGGCTGGCCGCCGTGCCCACCGGACGACAGCCCTGGAGCATCCACGGCACCGAAGTCACCGGCGGCCCCCACGGCACACCCTGGCCGGAACTCCTCGAGGAAGGCGGCCGGCTCCTGCCGGCCGGCGGACTGGATCCCGCGCTCGCCTCCGCCGTCGCCCCCGCGACCCACGCCCTGCTCTGCCCGCTGGCCCTGCGGGCGCCCGCCGCCGGAGAACCGCTGCTCGGAGCGCTGCTGCTCGCCGGGGCCGAGAAGCAGCTCGCCGAGATCGCCGGCCCCGCCCAGTCGCTCGCCTCCCAGGCCGCGCTCGCCCTGGAGCGCTTCGGACTCAGCGAGGAGGTCAGCCGCCGCACCAGCGAGGCCTACTTCCGCACCCTGGTGCACAACACCTCGGACGTCATCCTGATCGTCGACGACGACGACACCGTCCGCTACGCCAGCCCGTCGGCGGAGACCATGTTCGGCCACTCCCTGCTGCCCGGCACCCCGCTCGTCGAGCTCCTCGCGCCCGGCGACGCGGCGAGCGCCCTGCGGATCCTCGCCGACGTCCGCTCCCGCGGCAACGTCGACGCCCGCGACGACTGGAAGCTCCTGCACGGCGGCGCCGCCGACACGGAGGTCGAGGTCCGGTGCAGCAACCTGCGCGCCGAACAGACCGTCCACGGCCTGGTCCTGACCCTCCGGGACGTCACCGAACAGCGCAAACTGGAGCGGGAGCTCACCCACCGCGCCTTCCACGACTCGCTCACCGGACTGCCCAACCGGGTGCTGCTGCTCGAACGGATCGAGCGGGCCCTGCTGCGCGGCCGCCGCGAGTCCACCCTCACCTGCATGCTCTTCGTCGACCTCGACGACTTCAAGGTCGTCAACGACACCCTGGGCCACTCCGTCGGCGACGAACTCCTGGTCGCCGTCGCCCGCCGGCTGAGCTCCGTGCTCCGGCTCACCGACACCGCCGCCCGGCTCGGCGGCGACGAGTTCGCCGTGCTCATCGAAGGCGCCCGCGAGCCCGGGGACGCCGAGGCCCTCGCCGCCGAGATCGTGCACACCCTCAGCCAGCCCTTCCACCTCACCGACGGCGCCGTCTCCGTGTCGACCAGCGTCGGCGTCGCCACCGTCCTGGACAGCGCCCACGCCGAGGAACTCCTCGGCCACGCCGACCTCGCGCTGTACGCGGCGAAGGCCGCCGGCAAGAAGCGGTGGAGACGCTTCAGGCCCGAGCTGCACTCGCGGCTCGTCGCCCGCCACGAACTCCAGGCCGGCATGGACACCGCCATCGCCGACCACGCCTTCGCCCTGCGCTACCAGCCCATCGTCCAGGTCGACGACACCAGCCTGACCGGATTCGAGGCGCTCATCCGCTGGCCCCACGCACGCCGCGGCATGGTCCCGCCCGACCAGTTCATCTCCCTCGCCGAGGAGAGCGGCCACATCATGCCGCTCGGCGCCTGGGTGCTCGACCACGCGGCCCGCGACATCGCCCGCTGGCAGCGCGCCCATCCCCGTACACCGTCGCTGTACGCCAGCGTCAACGTCTCCGCACGCCAGTTCCGCGACCCCGGGCTCCTCGACGTGGTCCGGCGCACCCTCCGCTCCTCCGGACTCGCGCCCGGATCCCTGGTCCTGGAGCTGACCGAGTCGGTGCTCATGCGCGGCGACGAACAGATCGGCTCCACGATGCGGTCCCTGAAGGACCTCGGAGTGTCCATCGCCATCGACGACTTCGGCACCGGATTCTCCTCGCTGAGCTATCTGCGCGAGTTCCCCATCGACATCGTCAAGGTCGACAAGTCGTTCATCGACGACATCACCACCGACCGCCAGCAGGTCGCCCTCGTGGAGGGCATCGTCCGCATCGCCGAGGTCCTCGGCCTCCAGGTCGTCGCCGAGGGCATCGAGAACGAGGACCAGCGCGCCCTCCTCGCCGACATGGGCTGCCGCTACGGACAGGGCTACCTCTTCGCCCGGCCGATGACCGCCCGCCAGGCCGAGACGTACCTGCACCGCGCCCCCGCCCAACCCGCCCGCACCGCCCGCACGGTCAGAGCCGCGCGCACCGCCCGCGGCAGCCGCACCGCCGGGCCCGCCCCGGCCGCCGCCCCGCCGTCCGCCGCCGCGGCACGCGCCCCGTCCACGTGGAGCGCCCAGCACGACGTCCGCTGGCGCGACCTGGAACGGCTCAAGCGCACCAGCCCCATGTGCGACGCCGTCATCGACCAGATCGACGGCCGCCGGCTGCGCGTCGGCAGCCACTGGCTGGTCGACTTCGCCTCCTGCAACTACCTGGGCTTCGACCTCGACCCCGAGATCATGGCCGCGATCGAGCCCGAGGTCCGCACCTGGGGCACCCACCCCAGCTGGTCACGGCTCATCGGCAGCCCCCGGCTCTACCCGCGCATCGAGGAACGGCTCACCGAACTCCTCGGCGCCCCCGACACCCTCCTGCTGCCCACCATCACCCTCATCCACCAGTCGGTCATCCCGCTGCTCGCCGCCGGCGGCCACGTCTTCGTCGAGGCCCAGGCCCACCGCACCCTCTACGACGGCTGCGTCGTCGCCCGCGGCCAGGGCGCCCAGCTGCGCCGCTTCCGCGCCGAGCAGCCCTGGGAGCTCGACACCATGCTGCGCGAGACGCCCGTGGGCGCCGCCCGGCTCGTCTGCATGGACGGCGTCAACAGCATGACCGGCAACTATCCCGACCTGCGGGCCGTCGCCCGGATCTGCCGCCGCAACGGCGCCCTGCTGTACGTCGACGACGCCCACGGCTTCGGCGTCATCGGCGAACGCGGCCCCACGGAGAGCAGCCCCTACGGCTCGCGCGGCAACAGCCTCGTCCGGCACGTCGGCGAGAGCTACGACGGCATCGTCCTGGTCGGCGGCTTCTCCAAGGCCTACTCCTCGCTCCTCGCCTTCCTCGCCGTGCCGCGCCGGCTGAAGGAGCACCTCAAGGTGGCCGCCACGCCCTACCTCTACTCCGGCCCCTCCCCGACCGCCTCGCTCGCCACCGCCCTCGCCGGGCTCGAGGTCAACGAGCGGCGCGGCGACGCCGTCCGGGCCGCCCTGCACGCCAAGACCGCCCGCGTACTCCACCACGTCCGCGGACTGGGCATCGCCACGCCCAACAGCGACGGCCTGCCGATCGTCGAGATCCCGCTCGGCGACGCCGCCGACCTGGAGGCGGTCGCCGCGTACCTGTGGGACCGCGGCATCTACGTGACCCTCGCCAGCTACCCGCTCGTCCCGCGCAACCGGGTCGGCTTCCGCATCCAGGTCACCGCGGCCAACACCGACGAGGAGATCGAGCAGCTCAACGACGCGCTCACCGGCCTCTCCCGGCGCTTCGCGCTCCAGCGGCGCGCCGTCGCCCCGTCCGGCGCCGTCGCGGCCGGGCCCGCCGCGGAGTCCCCGTGACCACCGCCGGCCGGGCAGCGGTCCGCCGGAACCGCGACGCCGACTGGAACGCCTGGCCCGTCGCCCAGTACCTGGCCGAGAACTACCGGCAGATGCACCCGTGCGACCGGGGCGTCATGCACCACCACTCGCTCTTCTACCGGCAGTTCCCGCCCGGCGGCCTGTCCCGCACCCTCGAACTCGGCGCGGGCCCCAACCTCTATCCGCTGATGCTCGCCGCCGGCGCCAGCCGCCACATCGACGCCCTCGAACCCAGCGCCGCCAACCTCGCCTATCTGCGACGGCAGCTGACCCACGGCGCCGAGGAGAGCTGGCAGCCCTTCTACACCCTGTGCAAGGGCCTCGACCCCGCACTGCCCGACGTCCTCGGCGAGGCCCTGACCCGGGTGCACGTGGTCCCGGGCGACGCCTCCGACCTGTCCGACGGGCGCTACGACGCGGCCTCCATGAACTTCGTCGCCGAGAGCGTCACCGAGGACTACGGCGAGTTCACCGCCCTGTGCGCGGCCTTCGTCCGGTCCGTACGACCCGGCGGCCGGCTCGTGGCCGCCTTCATGGAACGCATGCCCAGCTACCGCATCGGCGAGGGACCGGTCTGGCCGGCCTGCCCGGTCGACGAGCCCGCGCTCCGCGCCGTCTTCGCCCCCCGCACCGTCGCCCTGACCGTCTCCCGCCTCGCCAAGGACCACACCCTGCCCGAGTACGGCGACACCGGCGTCCTCCTGCTCACCGCCGAACGGCCCGCGCCCTAGAAGCCGGGGCCTGCCCGGCGCGGTGAGCGGCGCCGCGTGAGGGTCACGACAGCAGCTCCCGGTACAGCGCCGCGTAGCGTGCGGCGAACCGCTCCGGCCCGAAGTGCTCCTCCACCGCCGTCCGGCCCCGCTCGGCGAGCACGTCCCAGGACCTCGGCTGGTCCAGCAGCCACAGCAACTGCTGCCCGGTGCGCCGGGCGTCGCCCGCGGGGGCCCGGAGCACCGCGTTGCCGAAGTCGGCGAACTGCGGCAGGTCACTGAGGATCACCGGCCGTCCGGTGGCCAGTGCCTGAAGCACGGTCAGCGGGATGTCGGGCCCGCCGCCGATCGCGGTCGGCGGGAACAGCAGCACATGCGCCGAGGCGATCAGCTCCGGCATGTCCGCCACGTAGCCGCGCACCTCGACGTCGCGCAGCCCGGCCGCGCCCGCCCGCTCGCGCAGCGCCTCCTCCAGGGAGTGCAGGTCCTGCCCCGGCCGGCCCCGCATCGCGAGGACGAGCCGGAACTCGGCGCCCGCCCGTACGGCCTCCGCCGCCGCGTCGATCGCCGTCTCCGCGCCGCCCGTCGGGCCGTGGTGCCCCGCGTACAGCACCATGGGCAGACCGCCCGGCCGGGGCCGGGACGGCCAGCGTTCCAGCGGGATCATCGGCGGGATCACCCGTACGTCACCGAAGTCCGCGGCCCGCAGCCGCCGCGCCATCGACTCCGACAGGGCGACGGTGGTGCCCAGCGGGCGGGTCCGCGGCAGCAGCCCCGGATCCGTCACCCCGGGCACCGTGTGCACGACGGGACGGGCACCGAGCAGCAGCGGACGCAGCCACGAGAACACCGGGAAGCTCCGGCCGATCGTCAGGAAGGCGTGCACCAGGTCGCACCGGCGCGCGTACACCGTCCCGGCCAGCCCCGACTGCGCCCGCTCGGGCAGGCGCGGCACACCGTCCCGGGACAGCATCCGCACCGGTTGCCCCCCGTACGTGCGCGGCGGCGGCCGCCCGCGCCGCTGCGGCCACTGCGTGAACCAGGTGAACTCCACGTCGGGCAGGGCGCCGAGCACGTCCGACGCGAGCCGCACGCCGGCCCCGTCCGCCCCGTCCAGCGGGCCGCTGGTCAGGAGCAGGACGCGCGGGCGGCGCGGCAGGGTGCTCATCGCGGCCCGCCCGGCGGGTGCGCGGGCTCGGGCGGCCGTGCGGCCGGGGCGCCGGAGGCGGTCATGACGGACCTCCGGCCGGGCGGGCCCTCGTGCCGAGGACCGCGGCCGGCAGCAGAAAGACCTCCGGGACGAGGGGGATCACCCCGTCGGGGAACAGCGAGTCCAGCTGGGTCCGGTAGCCGCGGATCAGCTCGGCCTTCTCGTCGAGCCCCCGGTCCAGGGAAGCCTCGGTCGCGGCGAGCGGACCGGTGAACCCGGGATCGGGAGCCGCCTCCAGGTTGTACGGGAAGTCGCTGTAGTACACGGCCGGCAGGCCGCTCAGCACGGCGGCCGTGCGCACCACCACATGGTCCACGTGCCTGCCGACGCCCAGCGGCGCGAGCAGCACGCCCTGCCCCTGCGGCAGCAGCTCGCGCACGGTGTCGGTGACCCGGCGCACGGTCTCGGAGTCGCGGGGCGAGACCCGGCCGCGCGACAGGTGCAACCGGTTCGTGGGGTACACATGGCCGAGTTCGGGCACCAGTCCGGCCGCCAGGCGGCGCCAGCGCCCCTGTGCCGGATCGAGGCGGAACAGCCCGTCGACGAACCCGGCGTGGAAACGCCCGACGCCCAGCCCGGCGAGCACGGCCGAGTCCTCGGTGCGCCGCTCCGCGAACAGCTCCTCGGCGTCCACCGCTCCCGTCTGCCGCAGGAACCGGCGGGCCGCCAGCGTGTACGGCGGCGGTGTGCCCTCCGTGAACACGGTCATCACCGTCACCGAGGCCCGGTGGGGCAGCCGGTCGGGCAGCTGCCGCAGCAGCGCCCCGCAGGACAGCACGGCGTCGTCGGGATGCGGCGAGAGCACGAGCAGCTCGCCGGATCCGGTCAGCGCGGCCAGGATGGTCAGGGGATCGTCTGCCATCGCGCTCTCCGGTCCTTGCGCGGCCGTCGCGACCCGCGCGGGCGCTCCAGGAGCCGGCGGGTCAGCGCCAGATAGCGGTCCGTCATCTCGTCCCAGGTGTAGTGCTGGGCGGCGAGACCGGCCTGCCGCCCGAGCCGCCCGCGCAGTGCCGGGTCCGTCGCGAGGGCCCGCATCCGCTCCCCGAACGCCGCCGTGTCGAACGGCGGTACGGTCACGTCGCCGCCGCCGCGCATCCAGCGCAGCGCCGGCAGGTCGAAGTGCAGCACGGGCTTGCCGTACGACATGCCCTCCAACGCGACCAGACCGAAGGTCTCGTGCCGCGAGGGCAGCACCAGGAACGCGCTGTCGCGCAGCAGCCGTCGCTTGAGGTCCTCGTCCGCGTAGCCGAGCACCCGGACCGTCAGGCCGCGCCCGGCGAGGAGCTCTCCCAGCCTGCGCTCCTCGGCCGGCGTGCCGGCGCCCGCGAGCACCAGCTCCATCGGCGGCCGTGCGGTCTCGTACGCGTCGAGCAGCAGGTCGAGACCCATGGCCCAGGTGTCGATCCGGCCCAGGAACAGGATGAAGTCGCCGCTGCCGAGCCGGGCGTCGTCGAGCTGCCGCGGCTCCACCCCGCTGGCGATGACCTGCACGTCGGCGTGCGGACTGAGCCGCCGCACCGCCGAGCCGTCCGCCTCGTTCGTCACCACGATGTGCCGGTAGCAGCGCAGCCTGATCCGCTCCACCAGGAAGAACGGCACGTGATAGCGGCGCCACAGCGCCTCGGCGCCGCGGTCCTGGCCGATGCCGACGACGGGGGCGCGGGACACCAGCGGCAGGAAGCTCGTCGAGAACGGCGGCGTGAAGCTCTCCAGCCACACGTCGTGCGGGATCCGGCGCGCCACGAGCGGCAGCAGCGCCTGGAACAGCAGCTGCCCGGCACGCGGCCCCGCCCGGCCCACGGGGAGGCGGACGTAACGGACGCCGTGCCGGAGCACGCTGCCGCCGTGACGCCCGGCCGTCACCACGGTGACCTCGTAGTGCTCGGCGAGTCTGCGTACCAGCCGGTCGACCACGAGCGCGCCGCCGCCGCGGTGGTCGGAGTTCTCGGCGTCGTCGTAGATGGACACCACCACGCGCTTGCCCGGACCCGGGTCCGCGGGCCGCGGCGGCACGGTGCGGAGGACCTGTTCGAGGGCCGCCTCCGCGACCGTCGCGGGCGCGTCCTCGCCGTCGAGCCGGACCGTGCGGGGCAGCCGGGCGGCCCAGCCGAGGTGCCGGGCCCACGGGGCGGCGGGCGGGCCCGCGGACCGCTCCCAGCCGGGCGTCGGCAGGGTCTCCGGGAGCAGCGTCAGGTCGTAGCGCCCGGCGGTCGCCGTGAACCGGCGGGCGGCGCCGCGGCCCGGCGGCAGTCCGAACGTCACCAGCCCGTCCAGCGGCCCGCGGTCGGTCAGCACCACCGCCGTGCGGCCACCGGCGACGGCCCGCGCGACGAGCCGGCCGGCGAGGATCCGCAGGTTCAGCTCGCCGACGTCCACGTACGCGTGGGCGCGGCGGGACCACGATCCCCGGCGCTCGGGATGCGCGTCCCGCCGGCCCTGTCCGCCCGGTTCCCCCTCTTCCCTCACCCGCGGGGGAACCGGGAACCTCCGGCAGACCACGCAGCCGTGGCCCTGGACGGTCGCCACCGCGAAGCCCCGCTGCCGCAGCAGCCCGGCGAGGGCGCGCACGAGCGAGGCCGTCCCGGACGGGTCCGGGCCGGAGACGGCGACGAGCAGCGGCGCGCCCGGTCCGCGGCCCGGCCTGCCGGGCGCGGTGCCGGCCGCGGTCCGGTCCGGAGGCACGGCGGGAGGCGGCCCCGGCGGCAGGCCGGAAACGAACCTCGTCATTGCCTCCGCCTCCTCACGTGCCTGGTCACCACGTGCGGCACCCGTGGCGCCGCCATCCGGGCGGCGGTCCGCACCCTTCCCCGGGGCCCGGACCGGTACGCGGAGTGCTCCGCCCCGGCCCGGGGGCGGGTCCCCACGGGCAGCGCCGGCAGCAGCGGTACGGGCTTCCCGCGGCCGGGGCCCGCCCTCGCGGGGAGCGTGGTGACGAGCGCCCGCTCCCCGCCGGCCGGAAACGCCCGCTCCGCGCCGGCCGTCTCCGGGGCCCCTGACCGTCGTCGCCGGGAGGCGCTCGCGCGGACAGGCGGTCGGCCACCACCGGGACCTCGAAGCGGGACACGGCCGTGTGGGCACGCCCCGGGCGCGGACCGGCGGTCGGCGGGGCGGGGGCCGGCGCGGTCACGGTCCTCACCCGGCCGACGGGACGCGCAGCAGACCGGCCAGGGAACGCAGCCCGTCACGGCGTGCGGCGGACGTCGGGCCCTCGGTCCACTCGACCGGCACCTGCACGACGTCGTGCCCCGACTTCACGACGTGGGCGAGGAGTTCGACGTCGAAGGCGAAGCCGTCGATGTGGCAGTCGTCCACGATCTCGCGGGCGAGCGGGCCGGGGAAGCACGTGAACCCGCACCGGAGGTCCGCGATGTCCGGCAGCCTCAGAGGGACGAGCCCGCGGAACGGCGCGCCGCCGCCCCTGCGCGCCGTGCGCCGCTCCACGTCCGCACGGGCGCGGCCGGCCGCGTGCCGGGAGGCGATCACCGCCCCGTGGCCGGCACGCAGCAGCTCGATCACCGGGTCCAGGGTCTCGACGGGAGGGGCGTCGTCGGGGTCGGCGAAGCCGACGAAGCGGGCGGACGAGGTCGCGATGGCCCGTCGTACGGCCGCGCCCTTGCCCTGGTCGCCGCCGCCGATGACGTCCAGGCCCACGGCGCGGCCGAGGGCGGAGGCGGCGAACCGGTCCAGGCAGTCCGGGGCGGCGTCCGCGCCGTCGTCGACGAGGACCACGGCGGCGGACCACGGGCGGCGGGCCAGGAAGCGCAGGGCGGCGGCGACCGTCGCCGGCAGCCGTTCGCGCGCGCCGAAGGCCGGGATGATCAGTTCGAACTCGACCTCGGGCCGGGTGGGCGGACGGGACGGCCGGGCGTGCGCGGGGACGACGGTCATCGCGCCTCGCCTCCTCGGGGCAAGGCGCGGCGGGTGCGTCGCGCGGGGGCAGCGGGGTTACGGGGGCTCGGGGCCGGGGCGCGGACGAGCGCCGGAACGGGGACGAGCGCCGGAACGGGGACACGGGTGCCGGCGGGCACGGGGGTGCTCAACGGCCCACGGGTACGACGCGGCGGCGAGCCGTCGTGCGGACCGGTGCGGGCACCGGTGCGCGGCGCCGCCGGGACATGGCCCGCGCCTGTGCGGCCTCCGGCCGCTCGTGGGCCGGCCGGGCTCGACGGGCCGCGACGGGCGCTCGCGGTGCGGGTGCGGGCGGGGCGGGAGCGCCGGCGGCGGGGGGCCGAGCGGGGCCGGTGGGTCTCGGTGCGGCGGCAGAGCCGGGCCGCGTCGCGCACACGGTCGGAGGCACGCCGGGCGGGGTGGGCCGGGTGCCCGGACCGTACGGCGGCCGCGGCCGGGCCGTGGCGGGAAGTGCGCTCGCACGGTGAGCGGCGGCGCGCCTCGGCGCACGGCCAGTCGGTCACCCGCCGCAAGGGATGCGGTGCGGGTGCCACCGGCACTCGGCCGAAGGCGAGCGAGGTCATGACGTACCTCTTCGGACAGGCGACCCTGCCGAGGGTCTGCCGTGCGTTGCCGCGTGCAATGCACTGACTTCCACGCTTAGCACCCGGTATGTCTCCCGTCAACCGCTGGCGCTGTCGCGGGCGTCGGTCGCAGGCCCCGCCGGCCTCGCCGTACGGGTTCAGCCTGCTCTGATCCGCAGGGCGGGCCGGATCCGCAGCAGGGCGTTGTGCGGGCGCTCGCGGAGCAGGGTGACGAGGATGCGGGAGCCGTCACGGGCGGTGCGCGGGTGCGTGGGGCCGTGGTGGCGGGGGAGTTCGAGGCTCGGCACCTCGGCGACGCGCAGCCCGTAGTGCAGGGCGTGGGTGACGAGTTCGGCGCCGAGTTCCACGCCGTCCGGACGCAGGTCGAGCAGGCCGAGGAATTCCCGGCGAAACGCGCAGAACCCGTACCAGAGATCGGTCAGGTGCTGGCCGTACAACTGCCGGGCGAGCCCCAGGAGCGTGCGGTGGCCGAGCCGCCGGAGCAGCGGATATTCGGCGAAGTCGCCGCCCGCGATGAACCGCGATCCCTTGACGAAGTCGAAACCGCTTTCCAGGTAGTACAGGTAGTGCGGGATCTCGCGCGGCGACATGCTGCCGTCGGCGCCCATCAGGACCACGTGGTCGCCGGTGGCGGCGAGGAGACCGGCGTGCGGGACGTCTCCCGCCGCGCAGTCCCACGGGCCGAGCCGGCGCACCACGACGCCGCTCGGCGCCCCTCCCGAGGCCTTCGCGTCGCCGCCGACCAGCACGACTTCCCGGACGGCGGGCGGCAGCTGGGCGAGCAGCCAGTCGGGGGAGCGGTCACCGGGCCGGAGCGCGACCACCAGGCTCACGGTACGGGTGCCCGGGGGCGGGATCCGGTCCGTGGCGCGTCGCATCGGGTGCGGTTCCCTGTTCGTGGCACACATGGGTCGCCCTCCGGAATTCCGTGGACGCTTCTCAGGATCGGGCGACCGGAGCACCCGGGTCAAGGAATCGGCGTGCATCCGGAACGGGGTCACCGGCGGCCCGGCGCCGATGCGCGGAACAGCGCGGAAGAATATGCGCAATGCGGTGAAAACATTTCCTCGGGAACGGGAACCGGTCCGTCGCTCGTTCGGCGGGCCGGGAATCCCGGGATTAGAATCCCGACATGGCAGGGCGAATAGAGGACTACGCCCTCATCGGTGATCTGGAGACCGCCGCCCTCGTCGGCCGGGACGGCTCGGTCGACTGGTGGTGCGCCCCGCGCTTCGACTCGCCCGCCTGCTTCGCCGCCCTCCTCGGCGAGGGCGGCCACGGCCGCTGGAGCCTCGCCCCGGCGGGCAACCGGACGTGCAGCCGCCGCGGTTACCGCGGCGACACCCTCGTCCTCGACACGGTCTGGGAGTCCGTCGACGGCACCGTCCGCGTCACCGACTTCATGCCGCCCCGTCACCAGGGCCCGCGGATCGTGCGGGTCGTCGAAGGGATCGCCGGACGCGTCGACATGCGGAGCGAGCTGCGGGTTCGCTTCGACCACGGCAGCGTCGTGCCCTGGACGTACGCCCTGGACCGGCGCACCATCGCCTCGGTCGCCGGCCCCGACGCGACCCGGCTGCACTGCGGACCGGGCGCGGGTGAGCCCGTCGTCACCCGTGACGGCACCCACTTCGCCTTTCCCGTCACGGCGGGCCAGCGCGTCACGTTCGTCCTCGGCTGGCATCCCTCGCACGCGCCCGCGCCGCCGGCCCCCGACGTCCCCGCCGCCCTCGACCGCACGCTCGCCTTCTGGAACGACTGGGCGTCCGGGCTCCGTTACGAGGGCCCCGCACGCGAGGCCGTGCTCCGCTCCCTCATCACGCTCAAGGCCCTCACCTACGAGCCCACCGGCGGCGTCATCGCCGCCGCAACCGCCTCACTGCCCGAGTGCATCGGCGGCCGCCGCAACTGGGACTACCGCTTCTGCTGGCTGCGCGACTCCACCTTCACGCTCTCCTGCCTGCTGCGCAGCGGCTACCGCAGGGAGGCCCTGGCCTGGACGGACTGGCTGGTGCGCGCGGCCGCCGGCGCCCCGGCCGACCTCCAGCCGCTGTACGGGATCGCCGGACAGCGCAGGCTGCCCGAGACCCACGCCGACTGGCTTCCCGGGTACGAGAACTCACGCCCCGTCAGACTCGGCAACGCGGCCGTCGACCAGTTCCAGCTCGACATCTACGGCGAGGTGCTCAGCACCATCTACTCGGCCGTCAGGGCCGGTGTCGCGCTCGACGGGCACATCTGGAGCCTGATGGCCGGCCTCCTCGAATACGTCGGCCGGTGCTGGCGCGAACCCGACGAGGGGATCTGGGAAGTACGGGGCCCCCGGCGCCAGTTCGTCCACTCCAAGGTGATGGCCTGGGTCGCCGCCGACCGCGCGCTCCGGCTCGCCCGCGTCGCGGGCCAGCGCGGCTCCGTCCGCCGCTGGCAGGCGCTGCGCTCCGAACTCCGCGCCGAGGTCTGCCGGTACGGCTGGAGCGAGGAGCGCGGGTCCTTCACCCAGTTCTACGGCAGCCGTCGGGTCGACGCGACCGCCCTGCTCATCCCGCGCCTCGGCTTCCTGCCCGCCGACGACCCCCGCGTCCTCGGCACCGTCCAGGCCATGGCGGGCCTGACCGACCGGGGCTTCCTCCGCCGCTACGACGAGGTGTCCAACGGCGAGGTGCACGAGGTCGACGGCCTGGCCGGCGCGGAAGGAGCCTTCGTCGCCTGCACGTTCTGGTACGCCGACGCCCTCGCCCTCACCGGCCGCCCGGCCGAGGCCCGCACCGTCTTCGAGCGCGTCCTCGACGTCCGCAACGACGTCGGACTGCTCGCGGAGGAATGGGACCCGGCGACCGGCCGCCAGCTCGGCAACATGCCCCAGGCCCTGAGCCACGTCGCCCTCGTCAACACCGCCTTCACCCTCGACGGAACCCGCCGCCGCGAACGCACTCCGGTGCGCCGCCCCGCCCTGGCCTGACCGCGCCGGGCGGCCGGGTGCCACCAGCCCGCGCGCGGGCCGCCGCGGCCCGCTCACGCCGACCCGGCCGCGTGTGACCGGCCCGCCCCCGCCCGCCGGCCCGCAGCCCGCCGCTGACCTGCGTCGTTCGGGTGCGTCCAGCGGGCGATGGCGGCCCGGCCGGGGTCGAATCGAGGCATGGCACCCTTCGACAGGCCCCGTGCCGGCGGCTCCCCGCGGAGCATCGCCGCCGGTGACACCTGGTGGTACGCCGCCGTCGCCGGTGAGGCCGCCGGTTCGTTCAGCGCCCGGATCCGCATACGCATGCGGCGCGCCTGCCTCGCCGCGGTCCTCCTGCTCACCCTCGCCTACGCCGGACTCGTGCTCACCGCGACCGGCCGGCGCTGGGGGAACGCCGCCGTCGCCGGACGGCTCACCGACCCGGCCGTCGCCCGCTTCCTGCGCGAGCACCCCTCGCTCCAGGGCCTCGGTACCCTCTCGCTCGCCCTCGCCGTCCTGCTGCTCGTCGCCGTCGGCGTGCTGCGCAAGCGGTACGCGCACCTGGGCCTCGCCCTCGGCACCACGGCCGCCGCCCTGGCCGCCGCCGAGCTCCTCCAGCGCTACGCCCCCGGGCCCCGCTTCGTCTCCGCCTCCGGCGCCCCCGTCGAGAGCGGCTTCCCCAGCAGCCCCGCCGTGCTCGCCCTCGGCACCGCCCTCGGCCTGCTGCTCGTCGTGCCGCACCGGCTGCGCACCGCGGCCGTCGGGCTCGGCGCCCTGTGGGCGACCGCGCTCGGCGCGTACTCCGTCGCCTCCGGTCACCACCGCCCCGGCGACGTCATCGCCGCCGACCTGCTCTGCCTCGCCGCCTTCGCCGCGGCGGTCGCCCTCCTCGCCCGCAAGGGCAAGGTCCGCCCCGCGCCCCGGCGCGGACTGCCACGCCGGCGGTTCCTCGTCACCGTCCCGCTGGCCCTGCTGGCGATCGGGGGGCTCGCCGCCGGCGGCTACCTCCTCGGCGACTGCCTGCCCGGCACCGGACCGCTCCCCGCCGAGCTGCCGAGGATCGCCCACCGCTGCGGCCAGGCCCTCGCCGCCGGCACCGGCGCGGCCGCCGCCCTCGCCCTGCTCGGGCTGCTCCGCCGCGTCGACCTCGACCCGGGCCCGTCCCCGTACCGGATCAGCCACCCCGTTCCCGAGGACCCCTTTCCCGAGGAGCCCGATCACGAGATATCTTGATGTCGAGCAATCTTGCAGACGCAGACGCAGACGTGGAGCGGAGCACACCCGGTGACTGACTCGACCATCATCTACACGCACACTGACGAGGCGCCCGCGCTGGCGACCTACTCGTTCCTGCCCGTGATCCAGGCCTACGCCTCGACCGCCGGCGTCAACGTCGAGACGCGTGACATCTCGCTGGCCGGGCGCATCATCGCCTCCTTCCCCGAGCGTCTCGAGGAGGGCCAGCGCATCGCCGACGCCCTCGCCGAGCTCGGCGAGCTGGCCAAGACGCCCGAGGCCAACATCATCAAGCTGCCGAACATCTCGGCCTCCATTCCGCAGCTGAAGGCCGCGATCGCCGAGCTCCAGGCCCAGGGCTACGCGCTCCCGGACTACCCGGACGACCCGAAGACCGACGAGGACAAGGACGTCCGCGCCCGCTACGACAAGGTCAAGGGCTCCGCCGTCAACCCGGTCCTGCGCGAGGGCAACTCCGACCGCCGCGCCCCCGGCGCCGTGAAGAACTACGCCAAGACCCACCCGCACCGCATGGGCGCCTGGACCTCCGAGTCCAAGACCAACGTCGCCACCATGAGCGAGAACGACTTCGCGTCCACCGAGAAGTCGACCGTCATCGCCGAGGACACCACCCTGCGCTTCGAGCACGTCGCCACCGACGGCACCGTCACCGAGCTGCGCTCGCCGCTGAAGGTCGTCGCCGGCGAGGTCGTCGACGCCTCCGTGATGCGCGCCGCCGCCCTCAACACCTTCCTCGCCGAGCAGGTCGCCCGCGCCAAGGCCGAGGGCGTCCTCTTCTCCGTGCACCTCAAGGCCACGATGATGAAGGTCTCCGACCCGATCATCTTCGGCCACGTCGTGCGCGCCTTCTTCCCGCAGACCTTCGCCAAGTACGGCGAGGTCCTCGCCGGCGCCGGTCTGTCCCCGAACGACGGCCTCGGCACCATCCTCAAGGGCCTGGAGACCATCCCGCACGGTCTCGGCGACGAGATCAAGGCCTCCTTCGACGCCGAGCTCGCCGAGGGCCCGGCCCTCGCCATGGTCGACTCCGACAAGGGCATCACCAACCTGCACGTGCCGTCCGACGTCATCGTCGACGCCTCGATGCCGGCCATGATCCGCACCTCCGGCCACATGTGGGGCCCGGACGGCCAGGAGGCCGACACCCTCGCCGTCCTGCCCGACCACTCCTACTCCGGCGTCTACCAGGCCGTCATCGAGGACTGCCGTGCCCACGGCGCCTTCGACCCGGCCACCATGGGCTCCGTCCCGAACGTCGGCCTCATGGCGCAGAAGGCCGAGGAGTACGGCTCCCACGACAAGACCTTCGAGATCGCCGCGGCCGGCACCGTCCGCCTCGTCGACCCCGCCGGCAACGTCGTCCTGGAGCAGGAGGTCGCCGAGGGCGACATCTTCCGCTCCTGCCAGACCAAGGACCTCCCGATCCAGGACTGGGTCAAGCTCGCCGTCACCCGCGCCCGCGCCACCGGCGCCCCGGCCGTCTTCTGGCTGGACGAGAACCGCGCCCACGACGCCCAGCTGATCGCCAAGGTCAAGGAGTACCTGCCTCAGCACGACACCGAGGGCCTGGAGATCAAGATCCTGTCCCCGGTCGAGGCCACCAAGTTCTCCCTGGAGCGCATCCGCCGCGGCGAGGACACCATCTCCGTCACCGGCAACGTCCTGCGCGACTACCTGACGGACCTGTTCCCGATCCTGGAGCTGGGCACCAGCGCCAAGATGCTCTCCATCGTCCCGCTGATGGCGGGCGGCGGCCTCTTCGAGACCGGCGCCGGCGGCTCCGCCCCGAAGCACGTCCAGCAGCTGGTCAAGGAGAACTACCTGCGCTGGGACTCGCTCGGCGAGTTCTTCGCCCTGGCCGCCTCCTTCGAGCACCTGGCCACCACCACGGGCAACGCCCGCGCCCAGGTCCTCGCCGACACCCTCGACCGCGCCACCGGCACCTTCCTCAACGAGGACAAGTCGCCGACCCGTCGCCTCGGCGGCATCGACAACCGCGGCAGCCACTTCTACCTGGCCCTCTACTGGGCCCAGGAGCTGGCCGGGCAGACCGAGGACGCGGACCTGGCCAAGGCCTTCGCCCCGCTCGCCGAGACGCTCTCCGCCAACGAGCAGAAGATCGTCGACGAGCTGAACGCCGTCCAGGGCTCCCCGGCCGAGATCGGCGGCTACTACCAGCCCGACCCGGCCAAGGCCGCGGCCGTGATGCGCCCGTCGGCCACCTTCAACGAGGCCATCGCCTCCCTCGCCTGATCCCGGGCGGACCAGCGACGACACACCGGAACCGCCCCGGCCGGACACCCGTCCGGCCGGGGCGGTCCCGTCGGTGGCGCATCCGCCGAACGGGTGTGAGTCTGGATGGATGAGCTGGGCATCATGGACGACCGCCGGTGTCTACACCGGGCGTGGCGGGGTGCTCACCGTCGAGGCCGGTGTCCTCACGGGCGATCTGACCGTGCACACCACCTACATCGACGGCGAGGCACGAGTGGCCGTGCAGTACAGCGGCGCATCCGACTGGTTCACCATGTCGGGCAGTCCGGTCCCCTGCGGATCGGAGGAGGAGAGCCGCGACCTGCACGACGCCGTCGTCGCGGCCGTACGGCAGGGCGGCGGGGCCACCGTACCGACCCTGCCGCACCTCTCCGGGTAGATCCGGCGGGACGACCGCGAAAAAAGTGTTGTCCCGGCCGCTCCCGCGGGTCTCCTCCACGAACCAGGAACGGACCCGAGGAGAGCAGGGGACATGCACGAAGACGAGCAGCGCACCGCCGACCTCGTCGAAGCGGTGCGCGCGGGTGACGTACGCGCCGAGGACGCACTCGTACGGGCCTTCATGCCGCTCGTCTACAACATCGTCGGCCGTGCCCTCGACGGCCACGCCGACGTCGACGACCTCGTCCAGGACACGATGGTCCGGGCCCTCGACGGCCTGCCCGCCCTGCGTGACCCGTCACGCTTCCGGTCCTGGCTCGTCGCCATCGCCATGAACCGGGTACGGCACCGCTGGCGCGAGAGCCGGCAGGCGCCGCTGCCCGGCCTCGACCGGGCCGAGACCCTCGCCGACCCCTCCGGCGACTTCACCGACCTCGCCATCCTGCGGCTCGGCCTCACCGGGCAGCGCCGCGAGGTCGCCGAGGCCACCCGCTGGCTCGACGAGGACGACCGCGAGGTGCTCTCCCTGTGGTGGCTGGAGGCCGCGGGCGAACTGAGCCGCGCCGAACTGGCCGCCGCCCTCGGCATCCCGCCCCGGCACGCCGCCGTCCGCGTCCAGCGCATGAAGGAACGCCTGGAGACGGGCCGGGCCCTCGTCCGCGCGCTCGCCGCCGTACCGCCCTGCCCCGGCCTCGCCGGCACCACCGCCGCCTGGGACGGCCGGCCCTCCCCGCTCTGGCGCAAGCGACTGGCCCGCCACCTCGACGCCTGCCCGCACTGCGCACCCACCCGCTCCGGACTCGCACCCGCCGAGGGCCTGCTCGTGGGCCTCGCCCTGGTGCCGCCGCTGCTCGCCTGGGCGGGCCGGGGGAGCGGGTCACCCGGCCTGGAGACCGTGGCGGCGACGGTGCCGGGGGACGGGGCGGGAACGGTGCTGCCGGACGGGGCGGGAACGGTGCTGCCGGACGGGGCGGTGACGCCGCCGCCGGACGGGAGCGCGGTGCTGTCGCCGGACGGGGCGGTCACGCCGTCGCCGGACGGGGCCGCGGGCGCCGTTCCCGGCAGCCCTGCCGCCACGACCGCGGCACCCGCGGCCGCGCCCGCCGGCTCCGGCCTCGCCGGGCGCCCCGGGCTGCTCGTCGGCGGCGGAGCGGTCCTCGCCCTGGGAGCGGCGCTGGTGCTGCTGGTGCCGAGCGGCCCCGCCGACCGCGCGCTGGCGCACCCGTCCGCCACCAGCACACCGGCCGCGCCCGCCCCTACCCGGACCCTCACACCGCCGCCCCCGCCCACGCCCTCGCCGACCCCCAGCCGCACCCGGGCGCCGCGGCCGAGCCCGGAGGCGGAGGTCACCCGGCTGGTCAACCGGCACCGGGCGGAGGCCGGCTGCGGTCCGCTGCGGGCGGAACCGCGACTGGCCGCCGTGGCCCGGGCGTTCGGGCAGGACATGGCCGAGCGCCGCTACCTCGCCCACACCGATCCGGAGGGCACCGACTCGGGCACCCGTCTGACGGCCGAGGGCTACTCCTGGAGCTCCTGGGCGGAGAACCTGGCCCGCGGGCAGCGGGCCCCCGCGTCCGTCGTGGCCGACTGGATGGCCGACCCGCCGCACCGCGCCAACCTGCTCGACTGCCGCTACCGGCACACCGGCGTCGCCGCGGTGCCCGGCCCCGACGGCACGATCTGGGTCCAGGAACTCGCCGCCCCGCTGCGTCCCTGAGCCGCCGGCCGCGTCAGCGGCGTGTGGCGAAGTCCTGGACCCACCAGGGGCCGTTCGCCGCCAGGTTCACGCCCACGCCGAGGTCCTCGAACGAGCAGTTGAGGATGTTCCTGCGGTGGCCCTCGCTGTTCATCCACTCGTCCACCGCCTGCGCGGCCGAGTGCGGACCGCGGTGGATGTTCTCGCCCCAGGACGCCCAGCTGTAGCCGGCCGCGGTGATCCGGTCGCCCGCGTCGCGCCCGTCCCGGCCGGCGTGGGCGTAGTGGTCGTGGGAGGCCATGTCGTCGGCGTGACCTTGGGCCGCTGCCTTCAGCCGGGCGTCGGTCCGCAGCGGGCCGCAACCCGCCTTCTTCCGCTCGGCGTTCACGAGCGTGACCACCTGGGAGACGTACTGCGCCGCGGAACCGGCGGCCCGCGGCACGGTCTCCGCCGCCGCCGCGGGTGCCACGGGCAGCACGGCCGGGTCCCGGCCCGCCATGGCCCGGGAGCCGGTGGCACCCGCTCCGGCGGGGCCCGCCTGCGCCATCACGTACAGTCCGGTCGCCACCGTCAGCGCGGCCGCCAGCGTGCCCGCGAGGGTCACGGTCGTGCGGAAGGAGGGCCCGCTCCGGGTGGCCGTGGCGTCGTCCCCGCGGCGGACCGGCCGACGCCACGGCCGTGGGAACGGCCGATCGAACGACGGGGGGAACGCCCGGCGGGAGGGCCCGTGGAGCGGGCCGTCCGCCCGGTGCCGTCCGCCCCGGCTCCGCCCGCGGTCGTCCTCCCGGGGAAGGGCTGCGTCGTACGCGTCGTGCTGCATGGAGCTCCGCTCTCTCGTCCGCTCGTCCGTCGAGGCCGCCGACGTCCGGTGCCGAGCGGGCCACCGGGGCGACGGCGGTCATACTTTCCGGCTGCGGAGAGCGCGACACTCCTCGTCAATCCTGCGCGTCAACCTCCTGCGGCACCACCGCGACGGGGCACGGCGCCAGGTGCAGCGCCGCGTGGGCCACCGAGCCGATCCGCGCGCCGAGCGCCCCACGCCGTGCCCGCCGCCCGACCACGAGCAGCTGCGCCGCGCCCGATCCGGACAGCAGCACCTGCCCGGCACTGCCCAGCTCCACGTGCTCGGTCACCGGCACGTCGGGGTGGCGCTCCCGCCACGGCGCCAGGGCTTCGCGCAGCGCCTTCTCCTCGTACGGCACGAGCCCGCCGGCCTCGTCCGCGAGCATCAGCGAGGACGGGCTGTACGCGAACAGGGGCGGCAGGCTCCAGGCCCGCACCGCCCGCACCGACGCCCCGCGCGCCGCCGCCGTCTCGAAGGCGAAGCGCAGCACGGCCGCACTGTCCTCCGGGCTGCCGTGCTGGCCCACCAGGATCTCCCCGGCGGGCGGTTCGGCGGGCGCGCCGTCACGCGAGCGGACCGCGACGACCGGCACCGTGGCGGCCGCGATGACCTGCTGCCCGTACGAGCCGAGCAGGAAGCCCGTCACGGCGCCGTGGCCGCGCGAGCCGAGGGCGAGCAGTTCGGCCCGCCCGGTCGTGCCGAGCAGCGCGGCGACCGGCGTGTCGCCGATGAGCTCGGCGCTCAGGGAGAGCTCCGGGTACCGCTCCGCGAGCGTCGTCTCGGCCGCGCCCAGCACCTCGCGGGCGGCCCGCTGTTGCGTCGTCGGGTCCTGAGCCAGTGGCAGGTCGAGTGGCTCCCAGCGCCAGGCGTGCACGAGCCGCAGCGGGAGGCCGCGGTGCAGCGCCTCGCGCGCGGCCCAGTCCGCCGCGGCCAGGCTCTCCGGGGAACCGTCCACTCCCGCGACGATCTCACGACTCATCAGGATGCCTCCGTCCGTTCGGTGCGGCGGCCGGCCGGTCGGCGCGGCCGCCGTTTCCAGCTTGGGCCCAAGGGCCGCCCGGGCACAGGGCCGGACGTCCCGACCCGCGGTGCCGTCGGGCCCGGGTCGGTCCGGCGGATCACGGCCGGACGGGCCCTGCTCCCGCTCGCCGCGTCGGCCCGGCGGTTACGCCAGGAGGGTGAGCCGGGCGTGGGTGCCGTTCAGGTAGTGGTCGCCGATGTCGCGAAGGCGGTGGTCCGGCGGGACCGCGGCGGTGAGCGCGCGGACGTTGCGCCAGAAGCGGTCGAAGCCGGGGCCGGGGCCGGTGCCGTACGGGTCGGCGGCGGTCGCCGGGTCCACGAGCTGGAGGACGCGGGTGGTGATGTCCAGGGCCACCCGGTTGGCGACGGTCTCCGCCGCGGCCACCAGGACGGCGATGTCGGAGCGCTCCTCGACGTCCAGGAAGGGCCCGGCGAGCAGACCGCGGGCCAGGGCGTCGGTCGCCCGGTCGACGACCGCGGCGGCGGTGTGCGCGGCCGTCGCCAGCTCCCCGTAGGAGCGGAGGACGTAGGGGTCGTCGCCGGCGGGCGCCGCGGCCGGCACCGACGGTCCTGACGCCGGGGCGTCGGGGTGGTGCGCGACGGCCTGGCTCGCGCGGCTCATGTCCCGGGCCTCGGCCAGTGCCCCCTCGGCGATGCCGAGGCCGACGTGCACCAGGAGCAGCCGCAGCGCGAGCGGCGCGAGCGTCGGGTACGGGGCGACGGCGTGCTCGTCGCGGGGCAGCGCGCCGAGCACCTGGTCGGGCGCCACCGGCACCTTGTCGAACAGGACGGTGCCCGCGCCCGCGAGGCGCTGGCCGACACGGTCCGGATACGGATCGGTGAACACGGCCGGGTGCGCCGGGTCCACGAGGACGAGCAGCAGGTCGCCCGTCTCCGTACAGCGGGCGCCGACGACGAGCCGGTCGGCGACCGTGACGCCGGAGGCGAAGGCCCGCCGTCCGTCGAGGACGTAGGCGCCGCCGCCGGCCGGGGTGAGCGCGAGCCCGGCGCGGTCCGCGTCAGGGCCGCCCGGCTCGACCGCGCCGGCGAGCAGCCAGCCCTTCTCGGCGGTGCGGGCGTCCAGGTCGAGCGGTCCTGCCGCCGGGCCGAGGAAGCGGGTGGTCCAGGACAGGACCGAGTGGTGGGCGAGGAGTTCGCCGACGGAGCCGTCGGCGGCCGAGATCTCCCGGATCACCGCGCAGGCCGAGCGCCAGTCGGCGCCGCGCCCGTTCGGGCCGGGCGCGGTGAGGAGGGCCGGCAGACCGGCCTCCTGGAGCCGGGCGACCTCGTCGAACGGGGCCTTGCCCGCCCGGTCCCGGGCTATCGCGTCGGCGGCCAGGTCGTCGGCGAGCTCGCGGGTGACGCGGAGCCAGATCTCGTCGTCGGCACGGCGCCCGGCCGGACGGTCGCCGGGCCGGTCGGCCGGCGCGAAAGGGGGACGCGTGGACTTCTTCGGCGTACTCACGGCACCTCACATGATCCCTAGTATCCCCACTGGAATAGTAGGGATACTGCCAGAGAGGTCACCCGCGCCCCAAGAGACGTCCGCATCGCGGACAATGAGGTCTCGTCAGGTGGGCCTGTGCGCCGCCCTCAGGGGTTGCTCCAGGCCTCCGGGTCCTCCGCGAGCGCCACCACCCCGGGCGGCAGTTCCGCCGCCGCGATCTGCGCCAGCGACACGCCGTCGAGCACCTGGCGCACGTTCGCCCGCAGGGCGACCCACAGCGTCAGCAGCGACTCGGCGGGGCCGGTGTACGAGAGCTCGGGCGGGCGCACGCCGCGCACCGACACCATGGGCCCCTCCACGCAGCGGATCACGTCCGCGACCGAGATCTCCGCGGCCGGCCTGGCCAGCCAGTAACCGCCGTTGCCGCCGCGCTGGCTCTGCACCAGACCGCCCTTGCGCATGTCGCCCAGGATGCCTTCCAGGAACTTGTGCGAGATCCCCTGGCAGTCGGCGATCGCCTCCGCCTTCAACGGCCCGGAGTCCCGGGCCGCGGCGAGCTGGAGGGCGGCCCGTACCGCGTAGTCGGCCTTGGCTGAAATGCGCATACGCGCATTATGCCCAGCTGCCGGACGGGCCCTTGACGGGCGGCCGCCGCCGCTCCCACACTCATGGACGGGAAACCCGAGCGAACAGGTAGGGAAACCATGGGAGCCGCCGCACCGGACCGGGCACACACCGTCCGACCGCCCCGGCCGCTGGTCCTCACCTCCCGGCGCCACATCGACCTGCTGCGCGTCTGCAGCGCGGCGTAGGGCTCAGGGACTCCAGGATCCAGGACTCCGGCCTCCTGGCCTTTTGGACTCCCGGCTCAAGACTCCGGGCGACCCCGACTCTCCAGGCAAGGCCCTGACTCTCCAGGCAAGCCCTGACTCCACAGCTCCTCCGTACGGCTCAGCTCCTCCCTCCGTATCTCTGCTGCCTCCGGCGCGTCCCGACACGGTCGGGTGCCCCGCGACCCAGCACCGAGCACCCAGGAGAACCATGTCCGTCGTTCCCTCGTCCGCCGCGCCGTCGTCCGTCGTCCCGGCCACCGACGACCGGGTCTTCCGCGGCCGGATCGGCCGCGACGTGCGCAGCGGGCACTACCCCGTACCGCACCGCTACCGGCTCCACCTGGCACCCGCCGACCCCGACTGTCTCGGCGTCGCCGTGACCCACAGCCTCCTCGGTCTCGACGACACCCTGCCGCTGCGGCTCCTGCCCGCCCTGCCCGACACCGCCGACGGCGGGTACGACGTCCTCGGCCCGCTCTACGAGGCCAGCGCCCACCTCTACCGGGGACCGGCCGCCGCCCCCGTGCTCAGCGACGGCTGGACCGGCCGCATCGTCTCCACCCACGTGCCCGACATCGTGCGCGACCTCGCGCTGCGCTTCCGCGGCGACGGGCCCGAACTCCTCCCCGAGGACCGGCAGGACGAGATCCGTGCCGTCGCCGACCTCTGCGCCCGCAGCGTCAACGCCGCCGCCCAGCGCGCGGGCGAACTCGGTCTCGACGACACCGCCGCCCACCACGACCCGCTCACCGCGCTGTTCGCCGCGCTCGACTCCCTGGAACGGCGCCTCGCCCGCCGGCCGTACGTCCTCGGTGACGTGCTCACCGCCGCCGACGTGACCGTCTGGGTCACCCTCGTCCAGCTCGACACCGTCCACCGCTGGCACCTGGACGCCGCAGCCATGGAGCGGGTCGCGGACCACCCCGCGCTCTGGGCCTACGCCGCTCGGCTCGCGGCGCTTCCCGCGTTCGCCCGCCACCTCGACATCGACGCGCTCCTCGCCCGGCACCGCGCCCACTGCCGGGGCCGCGAGGCGGCGGGCGCCGCCATGCGGATCGTGGACTGGCCTTCCGCCCGCGGCTGAGCGCACCGGTCGAAGGGTCCGGGCGAAAAGGGCCCGGGCGGAGGACCTCGGCGTCACGCCGCACCTCGCCGCACGGCGTCAGGCGGGCCCGTCGGACGCGCTCGGCCGACGCCCGCCCTCATCCGAAGCGGCGGCCCGCCAGCGGCTCCGTGGCGTCGCCGCCGCCCGCCCGGACCCCGCGCAGAAACGCCTCCAGGGCCTCCACCGAGGTCCTGGCCGGCGTCCACTCCAGTTCGCGCCGCGCCCGGTCGGTGGCCATCAGCGGCAGCCGCAGCACCGCGTCGAAGAGATCCGGCGAGGCCGGTACCGCACGCATCCGCCAGGCCGTCGCCAGCGCGCCGCGGACCGCCGAGGCCGGCACCTTCACCGGGCGCGCGGCGAACATCTCGCCGAGCACCTCGGCGTCGACCACCGGATCCGCCGCGAGGTTGAACGCGCCCCGGACATCCCGGAGCAGGGCCCGCCGGTAGGCGTCCGCGGCGTCGTCGGTGTGCAGAACCTGGAAGCGCAGCCCCTCCAGATCCGGTACCAGCGGCAGCAGTTCGGGCCGGAACAGCTGGCCCGGGAGCCAGCGGCCCGCGAAGATCCGCCGCTGCTCGCTGGCCGACTCCTCCTTGAACAGGAAGCCCGGCCGCATCCGCACCACCCGGGTCTGCGGATGGTCGCGCTCGAAGGTGTCCAGGACCCGCTCCACGTAGGCCTTCTCGCGGGTGTACGCGGCTCCCGGCCAGCCGTGCGTCGGCCAGGACTCCGACACGGGCGCGCCGTTCCCGGGCCCGGGGGAGTAGGCGCCGACCGACGAGGCGCACACCAGGACGGGGACGCGTGCCGCCGCGACCGCGTCGAAGACCCGTACCGAACCGAGGACGTTGGTCTGCCAGGTGGTCGCGGGATCGTGCGTGGGCTGGAAGGCCCAGGCCAGATGGATCACCGCGTCGGCGTCCGCCACGTACTGGGCGAGCCTCGGCTCGTCGCCCTCCAGGGACAGGTCCACCTCGGCCCACTCGGTCTTCGCCAGGCTCAGCCGGGGCCGGCGGCGGGACAGGCCGAGCACCGACGCCACGCGGGCCTCGCCCTCCAGCGCGCGCACCAGACTCGTCCCCACATTGCCCGTGGCACCGGTGATGACGACACGCAGCCGCTCGCTCGGGTTCATGTCTCGACCTTCCGGCATCCCGGGCGCCCGCGCACGCGGAAGGGCCCCGGAAGCGGAACGGACCGGATGCGGAAAATCATGGCGCGGTCACCGAAGGTGACGGTATGGCTCGCGCTTGTGAGCATGTGCACCCACGATGGAGGGATCGTACGAGGGGGGCGAGGCCCCTACAGGAGGACCGGATGCTGCTCCCCGACCGCAACACGATCGACCGCCTGCTGCGGAGCTACCGCTCGCAGGAACGGCTGGTCCTGGCACGGCCGTACGACGTGCCGGCCCGCAGGCGGTTCGAGGACACCGCGTACACGCTGTGCGTCCTCATGGGAGAGCGGACCGCACGCGAGGCGGTCCGCGCGGCCGAGCGCTACACCGCGGAGCGGCCACCCGCCGCGGCGCCGCGCTGAAGGCGTGCGGTTCGGCGGGCCCGTGCGGGGTAGCCGCCCCATGGCAGGGCGGAGGACGGCCCGGACGTACGGGTGGGAGGTGCCGGGGATGGACGGGGCAAAGCTGTCGCCGCGCGAGCGGCGGATCCTCGCCGAGATAGAAGAGGACCTCCGCGCGGACACCGGACTCGCCCGGGCCCTCGGCGCCGCCCGGCCCCGACGACGGTTCCGGCTCGTGTCCGGCAGCCTCACCGCATGGGGCGCGGCCCTGCTCGCGCCCCTCGCGGTCGTGCTGCTCGTGACGGCCATCGCCACCGAAGCCCCGGCCCTCATCTGGAGCTTCGCCGTCGTCTGGGTGCTGACCCTGCTGTGTCTCATGCGCCTGCTGCTCCGCTGGTCGCGCCGCCACCTGGCGGGCGACGAACAACCCCGCCCGGATGAGGGCGACGGGGGTATGTCCAGCGGGCGCTAAGGGCGTCCTCCCTCTGCCGACCACGGCTGACGGGGCGGCGGACGTGTCGGCTGCTGGAGTGGACCCGCCTGCGCGTCGGCGCGACACGCGGTGTTGGAGGCCGTGCGCTGGGAGGATCCTGTGGCGGTGATCCGTCACGGATGCTCCCCGCCGCGCCCTCTGCACGTCCTGCTGCTCCTCCTCTGCCTCTTGCTCCCCGCCGCGGGAAGAGCCGACGCCTCCGCACTCGCCTCGCCGGGCTGTCGAGCCGATCAGCTCAAGCAGGCCACGGTGACGGCGCTCGCCGAGTTCAAGCACCGCGGCAATGACTACAGCATGCTCATGAGCACCATGGACATCGGCGTGCCCGCCACCTGGGCGCACGCATCCGACCTGCTCCTTGATGAGCACTCTCCGCTCTATCGCGCGGCGCTGCGGTGCCTGGTGGGCAAGCCTGCGCTGGAGCGGGACGCCTTCCTTGACTACGAGTGGCGGTTCAAGCCCGTGGCCGTGAAGGCCGACGGCCAGTGGGTCAGGGTCCATTACGTGGCCAGCGCATGGGTCCAGTCCTCGTCCTCCGCCGTCGGCCCGTGGGAGCTGACGGTGGAGAACGACGACTGGCACATCGAGTTGACGCCCGCGATCGCCCTCAAGGCCGCGGACTGGGAACGCGTCGAGGTCAACCTGAGTGGCCCCGGAGCCCTGACGGCGACACCTCCACCCGCCTTCGGCGAAGGCGGATCGAAGCTGAGCTGGCGGCACGTGCGGCCCGGCCGGTACCCCGCGGTCACCTTCCGCCCACCGGCGGTGCAGCGATGGAACTACATCACCACGTCCGTCGAGCCTCGTTGGGCTGCCTGGGAAACATGGGGCTCCTGGAGTGCCTCAACCGCGTTCTGGTACGTCGCCTCGGGCGCCCTGCTGCTCGTCGCGGCTCGACGGCTGAGACGCAGCCTGGCCGGCAAGACGCTGCCGGACGAGTCGCGAGCACTGCGCCTGCTGCGGTGGTGGTCGGTCCTCCTGATCTTCCTGGGGCTGCTCGTGAACCTTGGCGACAACCTGTACCGCCTTGTCGCCAAGCACACGACCTGGGACTACTCTCCGACGCTGTCGGTGTTCAGCCTGGCGTTCCTCGGGCTTGCGCTGTGTTTCCTCGGCAGCCGGTCCACGCGCCTCCGCGTGAGTGTGGGTGCAATCGTGCTGGCGATCCTCGTCTGGTACGTGGTGGCGGAGGTGTACGAGGTCGCCCTCCTCCCCTCCGCCGATCTTGCGCTGTCCACGCCGGGCCTGACCGTGGCGGCTGTGGTCTGCACCCTGTTGATGTCCGTGTGCTGGCTCGGTGTGTTCGCCGCGACGCAACGGATCCTGCTGATCCGGGAGACCAGGATCCCGGCGCGTGTGATGGTGCCCGCCGCCGTCGTGGCGGCGATGGGCACCGTCCTGTGGAGCTATCTCGCCTTCCAGCGCTCCTGGGACCGGGTCAGCTGGCTCGGCGACCCCGACTGGCCGGAGTTCCAAGGCCAGTGGGACGAGGCGCTCGACGGATGGTGGTGGCAGTTCCCTGGGTTCGTCGTTGAGCCGCTGCTGGCCATCGTGTCGATCCTGGCTCCGCTGGCCGTGCTGGGTGTCTTGCGGGTCTGCCGGGTCGAGCAATACGACAAGACGGCGTTCACGCCGACGCCGGCGGAGAAGTTCCTCCTCCTGGTCCTCTTCGCCATCACCCTCGCGCCCTCCACGTACTACTACGGTCTCTCCGCCTACGCGTTCTCCCTGCTGCTGAGCCTGGGCACGGCCTGGGGAGTGCTGGCCCTGGGCTCATCCGTCTCCGTGCTGGAGCGACCCTTCGCCGACAACGCTCCGCTCGGCATGACGATCTCGCGGACCGAACGGGCCGACATCCTGCGTCTTGCGCGCCGGTTCCGGGAGCTGCAGGCCCGTCTGAGTCATCTCGGCACGGCCGACGCCGACCGCGTGGAGCGGGAGTCGCTCGAGGCCCAGATCGACCGGCTGGACCAGTCGCTCCCGGCAGGGGTAAGGCCGGTCGATCTGCCCTTCGCCTGCGGCCCGATGGCCACCTGGTGGGGCAACGCCCGCCGGGGAGCCGTCGTCGCGTCTCTCTTCGGGCTGCCCGCGACGGGCCTGCTGTACTGGACCGAGGTGGTGAAGGGCGACTCCTGGGCGGTGACTGCGGAGGATTCGGCGGGATTCCCCTGGATCATGACGACTCTGCTCTTCTGGCAGATCGCATGGCTCGTCGCGGGATTCTTCCTCGGGGCGCTCTGGCGCGACCTGCCGGGCCGTCACGGGCCGACGAAGGCGCTCTTCGTCGCGCTCGCGTTCGCCGTCCCGGCGGCGGCCGACTTCCTCGTTGCCCAGGTCGTCGGAGAGGCCGTGCCCCAAGTGATCGGCAAGATCGCGGCATTCGGTTCGGTCATGACGTGCACCGGCCTGGTGATGGACCTGCAGACCTTCCAGAACGAGCGCCGCTATTGGGCGACCAATGCCGGGATGGTCGCCTACATCTACCAGATGCGCTTCGCCTCGGTGGCGTTCTTCGTGGCACAGCTCCTCGCGCTCGCCACGCTCTGGAAGACCCTCTCCGAAGTGACTCCGACGTCACCCACCCCTTAGAGAGCGTCTCATCAGTCATCGGCCGAGCCGCACGAGGGCCCGCGGCCCAGCCGGAGAACCCGTCTCGGACGGTCTGCCGCAGCCGGACCGCTCGGACAGATCCCTCACGGCGGCCCGGTGCGGACCGCCGCCCCGGCGTTCAGTTGCCGCGTGCTCCGAAGCGTCGCCACAGCCACAGGGAGAGGGCCGCGCCGAGGGCCGCGCCCACGAGGGCCAGCGGGAGGCCGGCCGCGGTGCCGGACGGGGCGGCCTTCTCGGGGGTGGCCCGTGCGCCGGCCGTCTGCGGGGCCGTCTGCGGGGCCGTCTGCGGGGCCGTCCTCGTGCCGCCGGTGGAAGCCATGAGTCGCAGTTCGTCGCCCGCCTCAGGGCCGGCCTGCGCCCGTGCCTCCGGCTGCTTGCGCTCCCGCTCCCGTGTGCTGTCACCCGCCTGTTCCCGGGTCCGCACCCGCTCCGTGTCGTGCGCCTTGCCCGGCTCCTTGGCCGGCTGCAGCGAGCCGACCGGCTGGACCCGGCCCGCGGCGGCGAAGCCCCAGTCGAGCAGTGACCTGGCCTCCTCGTAGACCGCGAGTCCGCCGCCCCACTGGGGGTTCATCACCGACACCACCAGCGTCCGGCCGCCGCGCCTGGCCGCCGAGATCAGGGTGTTGCCCGCGTTGCTGGTGTAGCCGTTCTTCACGCCGATCAGTCCCGGGTAGCGGGCCACGCCGTCCGCGCCGGTGAGGAGCCGGTTGGTGTTGGCGATGCCGTACGACCACGAGCCCGCCGGGAAGTCGGCGTACGGCGTCGAGCAGTAGCGCACGAACTGCGGGTCCTGGAGGCCCGCCCGGCCGAACACCGCCAGGTCGTACGCGGAGGAGACCTGGCCCGGCGCGTCGTAGCCGTCCGGGGACACCACCCGCGTGTCGCGGGCACCGAGTGCGCGGGCCTTCTCCTGCATCTGGCGGGCCGTCGACTTCCAGCCGCCGTTCATGGCGGCGAGCACGTGCACGGCGTCGTTCCCGGAACTGAGGAAGACCCCGTTCCACAGATCGGACACCTTGTACGTGTAGCCCTCCTTCACGCCCACCAGGCTGCTGCCCTCGCCGATGCCGTTCAGCTCGGCGTCGTCGACCGTATGGCGCTCGTCAGGGTCGTGGTGCGGCATCGCCGTGAGCGCGAACAGCGCCTTGAGCGTGCTGGCGGGCGGCAGCGGCTTGTGGGCGTTGCGGGCCGCGAGGACCTCGCCCGTCGAGGCGTCGGCCACCAGCCAGGAGCGGGCGGAGACCGAGGGCAGCGCCGGCGCGCCCCGCAGCGGCTGTACCTGGGTGCCCGGGCGGTCGAGCCGTGCCGGGTCCACGAAACGGCGCGCGGGCGGGGTGGGCTCCGCGGCGGCCGTTGCGGCGGCCGCGGCACGTGAGGCGGGCGAGGCGGGACGAGCGGCCGAGGCGGCGTAGACCGCCGGGGCGAAGGGGACCGGCAGGGCGAGCAGCAGCGCCGCGGCACCGGCGGCGGTATGACGGACAGCTGACGTGACGATCATTCAGCCACCGTAGGAACGCGTCCACCGTGCCGCAGATCCAAGTGCGCCGACCGGCGTAGCGGGCGTGCCGAACGGTGGCGCGTCGCGCGGTCCCCGGCGTGTCCGCTCGCACCGGGGCAGGGGGCCGGCCGGACTGTCGGTGCGGCAGGGCATCCTGGTGACGTGCCCTCACTCCCGTACCAGAGCAGGCCCGTTGCCTCCGCCGACCTCGCTCCCGCGTCGTCCGAACACATGATCGTCTGTGGTGACGACGTCCTCGCCCACCGTCTCGCGGCCGAACTCCACGAGATGTACGGCGAGCGCGTCACCCTGCTCGTCCCGGCGCCCGGCGGCACGCCCGACCGGCCCGTCGCCCGTACGGGGCGCGCGATGGCCTTCTTCGGGCGGGTCACCGCGGCGGTGACCCGGACGGCGACGGGCGCGGGCGGAAGCGGCGCCTCCGGCTCCTCCGGGGCCGCCGGCCCGTCCGCCGGGCCGGGCGGCCCGGGAGGACCGGGCGCGTCCGGGACGGGCCCGGGCCGGTCGATCCGGGTCGTGGAGACGACCGAGGTCGACGACGACGTGCTGCTCGACGCCGGCATCGGACGGGCCGCCGCGCTCGCCCTGGTCTTCGAGGACGACGAGCGCAACATCCGCGCCGCGCTCACCGCGCGCCGCCTCAACCCGCGGCTGCGTCTGGTCATCCGGCTCTACAACCGCAAGCTCGGCCAGCACCTGGCCACCCTGCTCGACCAGGCCGCGGCCGTCACCGAACCGGGACTCGACCCGGAGAAGCTCGACGCGGCCACCACCGTGCTGTCCGACGCCGACACCGCCGCCCCCGCGCTCGCCGCGACCGCCGTCTCCGGCAGCAAGAAGGTGATCCAGGCCGGCGGACTGCTGCTGCACGCCGTCGACCGCACCCCGCCCGCCCGTGGCGAGGTCGCCGACCCGGGCCTGTGCACCCTCGCGCTGCTCTCGTCGACCACCAGCGACCCGGCCGGCTGCGAGGGATCCGAGCGCAGCGGCGAGCTCGGGCCGCGGCTGCTGCCCGGGGACGCCGAGGTCGCCGCCGCCACCGGGCGGGGCATCGTCGCACTCGAGACGGTGCGGTACGAGGGACCCGCGCAGGCCTCCGGCTGGCTCGGCGGCTCCGGACTTCCGGTCGGCTCGCTGTTCTCGCGGCGGCTGCGCTGGTCGCTCGCCGGAGTCCTCGCCGCGGTCGTCGGCCTCGCCCTGGCCTCCACCCTCACGACCGGCGACCACCCGCTGCACGCGGCCTATCTGGTCCTGCTCGACGTCTTCGCCATCGGCGATCCCGCCGTCGGCGAGCCGACAGGTCGCCAACTCCTCCAGATCCTCGCCGGATTCGTCGGACTGCTCCTGCTGCCGGTGGTGATCGCCGCGCTCCTGGAGGCCTTCGGCACCTTCCGCAGCGCGACCACGCTGCGCCGGCCGCCCCGGGGCCTCTCCGGCCACGTGGTGCTGCTCGGCCTCGGCAAGGTGGGCACCCGGGTGCTGGCCCGGCTGCGGAGGATGAACATCCCGGTGGTCTGCGTGGAGGCCGACCCCGAGGCACGCGGACTCGCCCTCGCCCGCCGGCTGCGGGTGCCCACGGTCATCGGCGACGTCACCGAGGAGGGCGTCCTGGAAGCGGCCCGGATCCACCGGGCCCGCGCCCTGCTCGCCCTGACCAGCGTCGACATCACCAACCTGGAGGCCGCGCTGCACGCCCGCTCCATCAGCCCGGAGCTCCGGGTCGCGCTGCGGCTGTACGACGACGACTTCGCCACCGCCGTCTACCGCACCCTGCGCACGGTCCACCCGGGTGCCCTCACCCGCAGCCGCAGCGTCTCCCACCTCGCGGCACCCTCGTTCGCCGGGGCGATGATGGGCCGCCAGGTCCTGGGTGCCATCCCGGTCGAGCGGCGGGTGCTGCTGTTCGCGGCGCTCGACGTCGCCGGCCACCCGCTCCTGGACGGGCGGATGGCGGCCGAGGCCTTGGAGCCCGGTGCCTGGCGGGTGATCGCCCGCGGCGACGCCGGGGTGCCGCTGAGCCGCTCCGGCTACGGCCCGGTGACGGAGCTGCCAGCCGGGCGCGTCCTCGGGCCGGGCGACCGGGTCGTGGTGGCCGCCACCCGCCGCGGCCTCGCGGAGCTCCACGGCCGCCGCCCGCGACAGCAGGGCGGCGACGCCGCAGGCGGCACGACTCCACCCGGCACCGCCCTTGTTGACCCTAGGATCTGACCGTTCGTGTCCGACCGGTGTCGGTCCCGCGGCGATACGGTGCCGGTCCCTGACCGGTCATGGCGCCGTCCTCGACGCCGGTCCGCTCCGGTTCCGTCCGGCCTGCTTCCGCAGTCAGGAGTGCCTTCCGTGAACAGCCCGCACACCGCCCCCGGGGGCGGAGCACCGCACCGCCTGGACCCGGCCGGCGGCTGCCCGCACGCCGACAACGCCAGGCTGCTCGCCCGGGGCGCCGTGGCCCCGGTGCTGCTGCCCGGCGACGTCGAGGGCATGGTGGTGCTCGGCCACGATGCCCTGCGCGACTTCCTCTCCCATCCCGAAGTCGGCAAGGACGCCCGGCACTTCACCGCCCTCGCCGAGGGGCGGATACCCGAGGGCTGGCCGCTGCGCACCTTCGCCACCGTCCAGGGCATGACCACCGCGGACGACGCCGACCACCGACGGCTGCGCTCCCTCGTGAGCAAGGCCTTCACCCCGCGCCGCATCGAGGAACTGCGCCCCCGCGTCGAGGCCGTCACCGCGAACCTGCTGGACGACCTCGCCGAGGCGGCCCGCGCCGGTGAGGGCGTCGCCGACCTGCGCCGCCACTACGCCCTGCCGCTGCCGCTGGGCGTCATCTGCGAACTCCTCGGCGTGGCCGAGGAGCACCAGGACCGGCTCCACCACCTCTCCAGCCAGGTCGTCGCCACCGACATCGGCCCCGAGCAGGCCGTCGCCGCCAACCGCGAGCTGGTCGAACTGCTCGCCGCCATCGCCGCCGACAAGGCCCGGGAGCCGGGCGACGACCTCATCAGCGCCCTCATCGCCGCCCGCGACGAGGGCGGCGACCGGCTCAGCCAGCCCGAGCTGATCGGCACGATGGTCCTGCTGATCATCGCGGGCCACGAGACCACCCTGAACCTCGTCACCAACGCCGTACGCGCGCTGTGCGCGCACCGCGACCAGCTCGCCCACGTCCTGGAGGGCCGGGCCGGCTGGGCGGACGTGGTGGAGGAGACGCTGCGCTGGGACAGCCCGGTGAGCTACTTCCCGTTCCGCTATCCCGTCCACGACCTCACCGTCGACGGCACCCTGATCCCCCGGGGCACACCGGTGCTCGCCGGCTACTCGGCGGCGGGCCGCGACCCCAAGGCGTACGGCCCGGACGCCGACCGCTTCGACGTCACCCGGAGCCCGGCCGTCAAGCACCTCTCGCTCGGCCACGGGCCCCACTACTGCCTGGGCGCACCGCTCGCCCGACTGGAGGCGACCCTCGCCCTGGAGGCCCTCTTCACCCGCTTCCCGGACCTCGACCTCGCGGTCCCCGAGGCCGGGCTGGCCAGGCACGCCGGCTTCGTCGGCAACAGCGTGCGCGCCCTCCCGGTCCGCCTCGGCTGACGGGAGGGGCCCGCCGCTTCACCGGGCCCTTCCCCGCTCGGCGGCGGGGGAGGCCCGCAGCGCCGCGACCAGGCGCAACAGATGCGCCTCGTTGCCGGAAAGGCCCGCCGCCCGCAGGGCCGCGTCCGCCTCCGCCATCGGATGCGTCAGCATCGCCGCGGCGTACGGCTCGAGCCGCGGGTCGGAGAGCACGGCCTGGGTGGATTCGAGCAGCCGGAGATAGGCCTGGGCTGCGGCGCGCTCGCGTCCGGTGACGGTCGTCATGTCGGGCTCCCTCTCGACGGTCTGAGGCTGTCTCACCCCACCCTCTCGCACGGGTCTGACAACGGGCCCGAACCCGGCCCCCGGCGAGGCCCGCGGGACGCGCCCGCCCACGGACCCGACGGCCGCGCCCTCACCTCCGGCCGGCCCGCCGCTCCGCAACGACCGCCTAACCCGCGCCGTCCAGATACGCGTCGAGCCGTTCCAGGAACACCCGTTGTCCCGCGACCAGGAGCGGTTCGGCCTGTCCCAGGCCGAACCAGCCGACGCGGTCGATCTCCGGGAACTCCCGCAGCACGCCCGAACCCCGCGGCCATTCCATGGTGAAGGTCCCCGGCACGACCTGCTCCGGGTCGAGATCGCCCTCCAGCGCCCACACGGTGACGAGCTTTCCGTTGCTCTGCAGGGACTCGCCGAGCGCGACCCACTCGCCGTCCGGGGCGGGCAGCCCCAGTTCCTCCTCGAACTCCCGGAGGGCCGCGGCCCGCGGCTCCTCGTCGGGCTCGTACTCGCCCTTGGGGATGGACCAGGCGGCGGCGTCACGCGCGGACCAGAAGGGGCCGCCCATATGGCCGATGAGCACCTGTGCCGTGCCGTCCGGCGTCCGGCGGAAGAGAAGGAGACCTGCGCTGCGCTTCCCGGGCATACGGCTCAGTGTGGCGGACCCGGCGGCCGTGCACACCCCTGCGTGGCCCCGTACACGCATGCGAGCCGACGCATCAGGCCACTCTTGAAGCATCGGGCCCCGTGACGCATCCGGAAGCTTGACGCGTCGGGAAACTTTGACGCGTCGGGAAAACCCGACGTATCGTGGCCGCATGCCCACCGACGTGTTCGGCGTGCTGGCCAGTCCGGTGCGCCGCAGACTGCTGGAAACCCTGCGGGAGGGGCCTCGCTCCACGGGCGAGCTGGCCGGGATGTTCGAGCTCGGCCGCCCGGCCGTCTCCGAGCACCTGGCCGTCCTCAAGACCGCCGGACTGGTCCGCGAGGAGCCGCGCGGCCGCCACCGCTACTACCACCTCCAGCCGGCCCGGCTGGCCGAGGTCGGTGCGTGGCTGCACCCCTTCGAGCACTACTGGAAGCAGCGCCTGGACGCCCTGGCCGAGCTGCTGGACGAGGAGAACGACACATGAACGACAAGCCCGGGAACGACACCGACGGCACCATCGAGTGCGCGAAGTTCCTCCCGCACCCGCCCGCGGCCGTCTGGACGGCCCTCACCGACCCCGGGCTGCACGCCCGCTGGTGGGCGGCGGGCGACGTCAAGCCCGTGGTCGGCCACCGCTTCACCCTCGACATGGGCAGCTGGGGCCACCAGCCCTGCGAGGTGACCGAGGTCGAGCCCGAACGCCTCCTCGCCTACCGCTTCGCCGAGGGCTCCCTCGACACCACCATCACCTGGCGCCTCGTCCCCGAGGGCACGGGGACCCGGCTCTTCCTCACCCACACGGGCTTCGACCTCGACTCGCCCATGGGCCGCCAGGCCCTGGAGGGCATGGGCGAGGGCTGGCCCCACCTCCTCGACCGCATGGAAACCACCCTGACCGAATCCCGCTGAACCCCCGATTCCCCCTCGACCCCCGCCCGAAGGCGGCCCGCCGATCAGGCCGGGCCGGGTCCCGGCCACGCCCCGGCTCCGCCGGAGAGGCGTATCCGCACCAGGCCGCCCGTGGGGTCCGCGGTCGTCGACCAGTGGGCCGGATGGCGCAGGGAGCGGTGGGGTTCGAGCAGGGCCTGGACGCGGTGCTCGTAGAGCACGCGGTCGTCCTGGTGGACGGTCAGGACGGGGGACACGAGGCGCTGCGCGGGGCGGAGCAGCAGGGTGGGCGCCGGGCCGGCGGACGGGGCGGCGGCGAGGCGGCCGGGGGACAGGTGGTGCAGTGCGCCCTCGGCGCGCAGGAAGAGACCGGGGCCGGGCCAGGGCGCGCCCGCCAGGTGGCCGAGGACGGCGTCCGCCACCAGGCGGCCCTCGGCCGCCGCGACCCCCGCGGGCTCGACGCCCCGCAGCAGGTTGCCCGCCGCGAACACGCCCGGCACCAAGGTGCGCAGGCCCGGGTCGACCGACGGACCGCGCGTGCCCGGGTCCAGCGGCACGCCGCCGGAGCGGGCCACTTCGTGATCCGGCAGCCAGTCACCGGTGAACACCACCGTGTCGCAGCGCAGCAGACCGGTACGGCCGTCCGCGCCGCGTGCCACCACACCCGAGAGCCGCCCCCGGCCCACGAGTTCGACCACCGTCGCCCCGCGCAGCACGGGTCCGCCGCCCAGGCACGGCCCGTACGGCCGGTCGGCGACCGTCGCCACCACCGTGACCCCGGCCCCGCGCAGCGTACGGGCCGCGTGCCGGGCGACCGGGTCGGAACCGACGACGACCGCGCGGCGACCGATCCGCTCGCCACGGAGGCCGAACAGCTCGACGGACTGCTGGAGTTCGCCGGTGCTCAGCACCCCGGCGGGCCGCGCGCCCGGCACCAGGCGGGCACTGCGCGGCCGTTCACGCGCACCGGTCGCCAGCACCACCGCACGGGCGGTGATCCGCTCGGGACCGGTCGGCGCCGTCACCTCCAGGGTGAGCGGCCCCGCCCAGCCGGTCGCGCCGACCCCGGTCCGCAGTGCCGCCCCGGCCCGGACCGCCGCGCGCACCGCGCGACGGGCGAAGACCGGCCCCGTGAACCCGGCGAAGCCGCCGCGCCCGCAGTGCCGCGGCACCCCGCCCGCCGCCCGCTCCCGTTCGAGCACCTCGACCCGGCCCGCGCCGGCAGCCGCGAGCCGCGCCGCGGCGGCGAGCCCCGCAGGTCCGCCGCCGACCACCAGGACGTCGACCGTCCGCCGCCGGGAGCCGTCGCGCCCGTCGGATCCGGCGCACCCGTCGGACCCGTTCGGTCCGTCCCGTCCGGCGAGGCCGTCGCGGTCGTCCGCGCTCCTCGGAGCGGGGCTCATCGGACCGGGGCTCATCGGACGCCCCCCTCGAACAGCGAGCGGACCGTCGCCCCGCAGGAGAAGCCCTGACAGCGCCCCGCCCTGGCCCTGGTCCTGCGGCGCAGCCCGTCCAGGGACGCGGGCGGCACGGGGGAGGCGAGCGCGTCGCGGATCTCGCCGAGGGTCACCCGCTCGCAGTGGCAGACGATCGTGCCGTACGCCGGGTCGCGGGCGATGAGACCGGCGTCGCGGTACGGGCGGGGGAAGGCCTCACCGAGGTTCGGCATCCGCACCGGGGCAAGGGGGCGCTCCGGCCCCAGTTCGAGGCCCGCGTCGGCGAGCAGCTCCACCGTGTGCCGGCCGAGGGCCAGGGAGGCGGTGAGACCGGTGGAGCGGATGCCGCCGACCGTGACGTACCGCAGCCCGGGGTGGGCGGCGACGCGGTAGTCCTCGGCCCCGGTGGCGGCCCGCAGCCCCGCGTAGACGGCGGTGACCTCCTCGTCGAGGAGGTCCGGCAGGATCCGGCGGCCCTGGCTCCGCAGGGCCGCGAGCCCTTCGGCGGTCGAGCCGGTCGCGGTCCTGTCGGCCAGGTCCTCGGCGGTCGGCCCGAGCATCACGTTGCCGTAGACGGTCGGCGCGATCAGCACGCCCTTGCCGAGGGCGCCGGGCACGGGCAGCAGGATGTGCCGGACGAGCTCGCGGGCGAACTTGTCGAAGACGACGAGCTGGCCGCGCCGCGGGGTGACGGTGAAGTCCTCCCGCCCGAGCAGCGCGTCGAAGGCGTCCGCGTACAGCCCGCAGGCGTTGACCAGGAAGCGGGTCCGCAGCACTCCGCGCCGGGTGACGAGCCGGTGCGGCTCGCCGGCGCCGCCGGGCCGCACCTTCTCCACCCGACAGTCCAGGTGGAGGTCGACGCCGGAGCGTACGGCCTGGGTGGCGTACGCGAGCGGCGTGCTCCACGGGCAGACGATCGACTCGCCGGGCACCTCCAGGGCGCCGAGCGCACCGGGGCCGAGACGCGGTTCGCGGGCGTACAGCTCGGCGGCGGAGACCGGGCGGGTGCCGTGGTGCCCGTTGCGCCCGGCCTTGTCGGCGAGCCGCGGCAGGGTGGCCAGCTGCTCCTCGTCCCAGGCGACGAGCAGGGCGCCGACGGGCTCGACGGGGATGCCGGTCTCCGCGGCGTACGCGGCGAGCAGCCGCCCGCCCTCGCGGACCATCCGTGCTTCGAGGGAGCCGGGGACGGCGTCGAAACCGGTGTGCAGGATCGCCGTGTTGGCCTTGGAACTGCCCTCGCCGATGTCGTCGGCCGCCTCGACGAGCGCGACCCGCAGCGGGAAGCGGGCCAGCTCGCGGGCGACGGCGCAGCCCACCACGCCCGCGCCGACCACGGTGACGTCGTACGCGCCGCCGGGCGCGGCAGTGTCCGGCAGGATCCCGCGCCGGGTCACGCTCACGCCGCGCCGCTCCCGTCGGCGAGGAGGGCCGCCACGGCCGTACGGAAGCGGCCGAGCCGGTCCGCCGCCTCGTCGGCGCTGATGCGTGGTTCGTACACGGCCGACGGCTTCCACTCCGGTACGGCCTCGTGGACGGCCAGTCCCGGCGCGTGTCCGAGCCGGGCGACGGCCGCGACGCCCAGCGCGGTGGCGTCGGGCAGCGCGGAGACCTCGACCGGGCGCTGGAGCAGGTCGGCCTGGGTCTGCATGAGCAGCGTCGAGCGGGTCAGTCCGCCGTCGACGCGCAGCGTGGTCAGCGGTGTCCCGAGGTCGGCCGCGGCCGCCCCGGCGAGCTCGGCCACCTGGGCGGCGATGCCCTCGCACAGGGCGCGGACCAGCTGGCCGGGCCCGGTGTCGAGGCCGAGCCCGGTGACAGCGCCGCGTACGTCGCCGCGCCACCACGGCGCCGCGAGACCGGCGAGAGCCGGCACGAAGGTGACGCCGCCGGTGTCGGGGACGGCGCCGCCGACCGGGTCGAGTTCTTCGGGGCCGGCGATCACGCCGAGGTCGGTGAGCCAGCGCACGGCGGACGCGGCCGTGTACACCTGCCCGTCGAGGCAGTAGCTGGTACGCCCGGCGAGCCGCCACGCGACGCAGGCGACGAGTCCGGAGTCGCCCCTGCGCGGTGCGGGCCCGGTCTGGGCGAGCAGGAAGGCGCCGGTGCCGTACGTGCACTTGGCGGCGCCGGGCTCGGTGACGTCCTGGGCGAGCAGCGCGGCCTGCTGGTCGACGAGGAGCCCGGTGAGCGGCAGCGGCGGGCCGAAGGCGGTGGTGGTGCCGACCGGTGTGTCGCAGTCCACCACCCGCGGCAGCGGCTCGCCGCCGAGGCCGTAGACGTCGAGCGCGGTGCCGGACCAGGCGACGGTGTCCAGGTCGAGCAGCCCCGTGCGGCCCGCGGTGGCGGCGTCGGTGACGAAGGCGCCGGTGAGCCGGTGCACGAGCCAGGAGTCGCTGGTGGTGACCACGCCCGCGCCGGTGAGGTGGCGGCGGATCCAAGCCATCTTCGGGGCGGCGAAGTAGGGATCGAGCGGCAGACCGGTGATCCGTGTCAACTCGGCTGCGTGCGAGGCGAGTTCGGTGCAGACGGAGGCGGCCCTGCGGTCCTGCCAGACGAGGGCGTCGGTGAGCGGCTCGCCGGTCGCGGGATCCCAGGCCAGCACGGTCTCGCCCTGGTTGGCCAGGCCGACGGCGACGGCCGGCTCCCCGGCCTCGGCGAGTGCGGCGCGGCCGGCGGTGACGACGGAGTCGTACAGCTCACGGGGGTCGACCTCGACCAGGCCGCCGGGCAGGGCGCGCGGGCGGACCGGGGCGAAGCCGGTGCCGAGCACCCCGCGTTCGGGGCAGACGACGAGGGCCTTGGTGCCCGACGTGCCCTGGTCGACGGCGAGTACCGGGCCCGTCATGTGTGCGACTCCCTGCCGTTCATGGGTTCCTGGTCGTCCTTGATCGCGTTCCTGGCGTGGAACCGGTCAGCCTGATGCAGCCGGGACGCCGCGTCAAGGCTCCGCGGCAGAGGCCGTCAGGTCCGGACCTGACACTGACGTCAAGTCAAATTCGGTCGCTGGCCGGATAGTTACGGTCACGGAGAAAAGTGGATCGATCACATCCGGCAACCTCTATAGTGATCGCCGATCAACGGCCGGGACAGCCGGGACAACCCTGGGGACTGACCACCCCCTCCGCCCACCGCACCGAGGAATCATGTCGCCCACCTCCCGCCCCGCCACCTGATGGCCGGGCACGGCTTCCGGCCCGTCTACCACCCGGCCGGCCACGACCACGCCCTGCGCGGCGCCGTACAGGAGCTGCGCACCGGTCGCTGGGTGGCGATGGCCCGATTACTCGACGAGACGTCCGGCTGGCCCGGCTGGACCCGCCGCACCCAGGTCCTCGCCGCCGTCGCCGCCGGCACCGACGTCGTCGAGACCTGGCGCACCGAGGAACCCCACTCCGTCGCGGCCGGCGTGATGCACGCGCGCGTGGCAGTCGAGCGGGCCGTACGCGCCCACCGCACCGCCCACGCCCGCACCCGCGAGCTCTGGCAGGAGGCCTGGACCGCCTGCCTCGAAGCCGCCGACCGCGCCCCGGCCGACCCCGTCCCCTGGGTGTGCCGGATCGCCCTCTCCGTGCTCGACACCCAGCAGCGGATGGAGGAGCACCGGCTCGCGCCGCCCGCGCCCATGCTGCCGCCCGGCCCCTGGGGGCTGCTCGCCGAGGCCGACAAGCGCGACCCGTACAACCGGGAGGCGCACCACCGGATGCTCCAGTTCGTGTACGCCCGCCGCCCGGGACCGCTCTCCGAGGCCGTCAACTACGCCCAGTGGGCCGCCTCCTCGGCCCCTGTCGGCTCGGCCCTGCACGCCCTGCCGCTGTACGTACGGGTCGAGCGCTACCGGCGCGAGCGCGGCCACGAGCGTGCCCTCGACCTGCACTGGGTCGCCGAGGACGCCGTGCGCGACGCGGACCGCGCCATGGACGCCTGGTTCCTGTTCTGCGCCACCGACGAGGCCAGCCTGCTCGACCTCAACCACCTGGCGCACGCCCTCTACGGGGCCCTCAAGTTCCCCGACGCGGCCCGGGTGTTCGAGGCCCTGGGGCCGTACTGGACCCCGCAGCCCTGGTCGTACCGCACCGACCGCCCCGACGAGCGCGACCCCGCCGAGGAGGTCTTCCAGCGGGCGCGGGCCCGCTGCCTCGGCGGCCCCGCGGCCCGCGGCGGTCCCTGACCCCCCAAGGCCTTCCCCGCGGGCTTCCCCTCCCGCGGCGAAGCGCGCCGCCCGCCGCGTCGCGACGCGCGCCCCGACCTGCGTCGTCCTCACGCGCGGACCACGCGCAGAACCGCGGCGCAGGACCGCGGCGCGACCCGCGCCGCACCCCCGCTGTCCGCCGTATCCCCCGTACGGCGCCCGTCCGTCCCCTTCCCCCGGAGGAACGCATGTCCCGCACCGCTCCCACCGACGCGATACGCAAGCCGCCACCGGCCGCGAGGGACGAGGAGGCCAGGCTCAGGGAGCTCGGCTACCAGCCCGTCCTGGCCCGCCGGATGGGCGGCTTCGGCAACTTCGCGATCAGCTTCTCCGTCATCTCCATCCTGTCCGGCTGCATGACCCTGTACGGCTTCGGGCTCGGCACCGGCGGCCCCGCCGTCATGCTCTGGGGCTGGGCGGGCGTCGGCCTGTTCGTGCTGTGCGTCGGCCTCGCGCTCGCCGAGGTCACCAGCGCCTACCCGACCTCCGGGGCGCTGTACTACATGGCCGACCGGCTCGGCGGCCGCCGCTGGGGCTGGTACACCGGCTGGCTGAACCTGCTCGGCCTGCTCGGCGCCATCGCCGGAATCGACTACGGCGCCGCCCTGTTCACCGGCGCCTTCCTCAACCTCCAGTGGGGCTTCACGCCCACCCCGGAGTCGACCTTCCTGATCTTCCTGGCGATCCTGCTCGTGCACGCCGTGCTCAACCTCAACGGTGTCCGCCTGGTCAGCCTGCTCAACTCGGTCAGCGTCTGGTGGCACCTGGGCGGCGTCGCGCTCATCGTCGGCGCGCTCGCGATCGTCCCCGACCACCACCAGTCCGCGACCTTCGTCTTCACCGAGTTCGTCAACGACACCGGCTGGGCCAACCCGCTCTACGTGGCCGCCATCGGCCTGCTGCTCGCGCAGTACACCTTCTCCGGGTACGACGCCTCCGCCCACCTCTCGGAGGAGACCGCCAACGCGTCCGTGGCCGCCGCGAAGGGCATCGTCCGCTCCATCTGGGCGTCCTGGATCGCCGGCTTCGCGCTGCTCGCCGGACTCACCTTCGCCATCCAGGACTACGCCGGCACCCAGAACACCGCCACCGGCGTGCCGCCCGCCCAGATCCTCCTGGACGCGCTCGGCGAGGGCGGTGCGAAGGCCCTGCTGCTCGTGGTGATCGTGGCCCAGCTGTTCTGCGGCAACGCGGAGGTCGCCGCGGCCAGCCGGATGGTCTTCGCGTTCAGCCGCGACAACGCCCTGCCGGGCTCCTCCCTCTGGCGCCGGGTGAGCAGCCGCACCCACACGCCGGTGCCCGCCGTGTGGCTCTCCGTCACGGTCGCCGCGCTGCTCGCGGTGCCGTCGCTGTACTCGGCCACCGCCTACGGCGCCGTCACCGCGATCAACGTCATCGGGATCACCCCCGCCTACGCCATCCCGATCCTGCTGCGGCTGCGCGCGGGCCGGAAGTTCGTGCCCGGCCCCTGGAACCTCGGCCGCTGGAGCAGGCCGATCGGATGGATCGCGGTCGTCTGGGTCGCGCTCGTCACCGTGCTGTTCTGCCTGCCGCAGCGCTCCCCGGTCACCGTCGACACCATGAACTACGCGGTGATCGCGCTGGCCGTCGTGCTCGTGCTCGCCAGCGTCTGGTGGTACGTCGCCCGCCGCTCGTACGGCACGCCGCAGTCGTACGGCAGTGCCCGCGAGGAGGCGGAGATCGCCGAGGGCATCGTCTGACGCCGACGGAGGCGCGCGGTCGGCGGGGACCATAGGGCCTGTCCGGCGGATCATGGCCGGTCCGCGGCGTGATCCGCCCGACAGGCCCTGGCGCGGGCCCGCGCCGTCCGGGGCCCGCGTCGCGTTCAGCCGCCGAACTCGTAGGTCCACGCTCCCGTACGGGCCGCGAAGTCGATGTCCGTGACCTCCAGGGCGTGCCCGTGCTGATCGCTCACCACCCGGTGGACGTGGAGCCGGGCGGCGTCGGCCGCGCCCGGCCCGCTCGCCTCCGGCGTCCCGTCCGCCGTGGCCGCCCGCGGCGGGCCGGGCGGGACGCCGATCGACTCCCGGTGGGTGGTGCGCAGCCCGGCCTGGTGCATCCAGTGGTAGAGCAGCCGCAGGTCGGGCTGCCCGCAGCGCTCGGCCCGCCGCCGGTAACGGCCGAGCTGCGGGATCTCGGTCAGCGCGGCCCGGGAGAACCAGGTGACCGAGCGCTGCAGGGACTCTCCCGCCGGGGTCAGCACCGCATGGCGGTGCACCAGCGTCGGTTCGCCGGGCGCCAGGGACAGCCGGCCGGCGAGGGCCACCGGCGGCGCCTCCCACGAGAGGGCGGCGCGGACCAGCGCGTCCGTGGCCCTGGGCCCGCCCGGGAAGGTGCGCGGGCAGGGCGCGGGTGCCGCGGACCGCCGGTCGTGGGCGGTTTCGGCGGCGAACGTGCCGCGCCGGTCCGTCACCACCAGGCGTTCCTCGCGCAGCAGTTGGAGCGCGCTGCGGACGGTCTGCCGGTTGACGTGGTAGCGGTGGGCGAGCAGACGCTCGGAAGGAAGCCGGCTGCCGGGGGAGATGCGGCGCTGGACGAGGTCGTCCCGCAGTGCGCGGGCCACCCGGAGATAGAGCGGAAGCGTCGCCGTCGACCTGTGTTCGGGAACGGGCTCGGCCATGTCTCGGACCCTCTCTGTCATGCGTGGTCCCGCCATGCGTCGGCGCGCACGGGTCGACCATTGCTCGGTGTGACCACCCGAGTCGCGTGGGTGATCAATTCCTATCATTGGTCTAAACCATTCTGGAAGTCCCGCCGGGGAGAGTGGCCGAAACGAGCGCCGCGCCGTGTAATGGATCGCATCGGAGCAGTGCCGACGGCCGCCGACGGCGGCGTGGGGAGAGGCTGGTGAGGCCGAATGGCGACACCGTCCGAACGGGCGGAGCGGGGCAAGGCCGCCCGCAAGCGCGTCCCCCGCTCCTCGCACGGCCGCTGGATACCCTCCTCCCAGCGCCCCGACCCGGTCACCGTCCTGGAACGCGAGTCCGTCGACCGGCTGCCCGACCTCGTCCCCATCCGCTACGGCCGGATGATGGTCTCGCCCTTCGCCTTCCTGCGCGGCGCCGCCGCCGTCATGGCCGCCGACCTCGCCGCCCAGCGGCACACCGGACTCACCGTGCAGCTCTGCGGCGACGCCCACCTCCTCAACTTCGGCGTCTATGCTTCACCCGAACGGACGCTTCTCTTCGACGTCAACGACTTCGACGAGACCCTCCCCGGACCCTTCGAGTGGGACGTGAAGCGGCTCGCCGCCTCCGTGGCCGTGGCCGCGCTGCAGAACGGCACCACCAAGGCCAAGGCCCACCGCGCCGCGCAGGTCGCCGCCGAGTCGTACCGGCTGGACATGCGCCGGCTGGCCGCACTCGGCGAACTCGACGTCTGGTACGAGCGGATCGCCGCCGACGACCTGACGGCGCTGGTCCGCGGCGCCGCGAACCGGAGCCGGCTGGAGGACCGGCTCGCCCGCGCCCGCCGCCGCACCAGCCTCCAGGTCCTCGACAAGCTCACCGTGAAGGACGGAGCGGGCCGCCGCATCGTCGACGACCCGCCGCTCCTCGAGCGCGTCACGGACATCGACCGGGTCACGCTCGGCAAGATCTTCAGCGACTACCGCAGCTCGCTCGCCGAGGAACGCCGGCTGCTGCTCGACCGCTTCCGCTTCGTCGACGCCGCCCGCAAGGTCGTCGGCGTGGGCAGCGTCGGCAGCCGCTGCTTCATCCTGCTCCTGGAGGGCCGCGACGACGGCGACCCGCTCTTCCTCCAGATCAAGGAGGCGGGCGAGTCGGTCCTGGAGGAGTACCTGACGCCCAGCCCCTACACCCACCACGGCCACCGGGTCGTCAGCGGACAGCGGCTCATCCAGGCCGCCAGTGACATCTTCCTCGGCTGGATGACCGGTCCCGAGGAACGGCACTTCTACTGGCGCCAGTTGCGCGACATGAAGGGCTCCGCCGAGGTCGAGACCATGTCCCCGGCGCTGCTCCGCGACTACGCGCGGCTGTGCGGGCGGGCCCTCGCCCGGGCCCACGCCCGCTCCGGCGACCGGATCGCGATCGCCGCCTACCTCGGCACCTCCGACGTCTTCGACCGCGCGACGGCCGACTTCGCGCTCCGCTACGCGAGCCAGAACGCCGACGACTACGCGGCGCTCAGCGCCGCGATAGCGGCCGGAGTCGTGACGGCGGCCCCGGGCGTCTGACCGCCCGGGGCCACTCCGGCGGCGCGCTCCCCTCCGCGCGCCGGTCAGGCCTGGGCCGTCTCGGCCTAGCGGCGCCGCATCGGCGGCTCGCCCGGCGTCGTCGGCACCGGGTCGAACAGCGCCGCCCGCACCACCGCCGGGGCGAACACCGCCGTCAGCGGTGCGGTCAGGTGCAGTGCCGAACGGAAGGCCGGGCCGACCACCGGGTGGGCCGCGGCCCGCAGTGCGACCCGGCCGAGGTACCAGCCGGTCACCTTGTCGAGGGCCCCCGTGCGCACGGCGTCACCGGTCGCGCCCGGCATCTTCTTGTCGGCGCCCGCCGAGATGTCCCAGGCCTGCTTCGACGCGTCGAGCAGCGCCTTCTGCACGCGCCGGGTGGTCGGCACGCGCCGGGTGTCCGCGAGCGCCGCGCGCAGCGCGAGCGCGGTCAGCGCGGCGACGGCCATGCCCTGCCCGTAGATCGGGTTGAACGCGCACAGCGCGTCGCCGGTCGCGAGGAATCCGGCGGGGCGGCGGCCCGGACGGTCGTAGCGGCGGCGGATGTTGGCGGTCTTGCGGAAGCCGTACACCGGCGTCAGCGGCTCGGCCTTCGCGATCCAGTCGGCGACTACCGGGTGCGGCAGCCGGCGCGCGAACTCCTCGAACAGCTTCTCGTCCGTGGGCGGTTCGTCGCCGCGCAGCCCGGCGAGCGTCACGACGTGGCGGCCGTCGCCCAGCGGCAGGATGACGCCGCTGTACACCTGGGCCGGATTGGGCACGATGTAGTAGCCGATGGCGTCGGTGGACGGGTCGGGGGCGGGGGAGCGGAAGATCCGGGTGCTGTAGGCAAGACCGGTGTCGATCGTCTCCTCGTGCGGGGCCTCCGCTCCGATCCCGGCCAGCCAGTCCGCCGCGCGGGTCGAGCGGCCCGAGGCGTCCACGACCAGATCGGCCTCCAGCGGGTACGGCTCCTTCGACGAGCCCGCGCCGCGCTCGCGCAGCAGCACGCCCCGCACCCGGGCGGAGTCGCCGAGCAGCCCGACCGCCTCGGTGCCCTCGATCCGCTCGATCCGCGGATCGGCGAACACCCGCTGGCGGACCAGCCATTCGAGCTGTTCGCGGGGGCCGGCGTAGAAGTGCACGGTGGGCTCGGTGCGGGCGTACCACTGCCCGTTCTGCCACTGCACCATGTCCTCGGGAACGCCCAGCTTCGGCGCGCCGAGCCCGTGCAGCTCGGCGGTGAACCCGGGCAGCAACTCGTCGAACGCCCGCTGCCCGCCCCCGATCAGCACATGGAGGTGCCGGCTCTGCGGCACGCCGGGACGGGCCTCCGGCTCCTGCGGATAGCGGTCACGCTCGACGACGGTGACCCGCTCGGCGTGCTCGCTCAGCACCCGTGCGGCCAGCAGACCCGCGAGACTCCCCCCGACGACCACCGCGTGACGTGTCCTGCGGGGTCCCAACTCGTCGGCCATCCTCGCCCTTTCGCGTAGGGGTTGTGGAACTGCCGTGGGCCGTACCGGCCCACGTGGTCTAGGACTGACCAGTATCCACGGTGGCGCGGGCCGCGTCGCGGGCGCCGAGGCGCAGGTGCTCGATGTGATACACGGCCTCGTCGAGGAGTTGGGCGACATGGTTGTCGTACAGGCTGTACTCGATCCGGCGGCCCTGGCGGACCCCGGTGACCAGGCCGAGGGCGCGCAGCAGACGCAGCTGGTGGGAGACGGCCGACTGCTCCATCTCGACGGCGGCGGCCAGTTCGGTGACGCCACAGGGGCCCTGGCGGAGCCGGGTGAGGATCATCAGCCGGGACGGGGTGGCGAGGGCCTGGAGGGTCTCGGCGATGGTGGCCGCGGACTCCGCGTCGAGGCTCGCCGCCGCCGTGGTCCGTCCTGTCGCTCCGTGTCCCATGGGCTCATCGTAGCGGCGGTTATCTGTCAATAGATGAAGAGCTCTTCATGTGTTCCGGTATGGTGGTGTCGTCGGCGCGGCCCCGCACGCCCGCGCCCTCCTCCCCGGTTCCCGAAAGGCGGTGCCCCATGGCATCCCCGGCCCTCGACTCGCCCACCGCACCGGTCCGTCCGGCCCCGTCACCACCCGGCCGGCGGCGCGCCCGCCTCACCGACCTGCCCGAGGTCCGCTGGGCCGCGCTGTCCGCCCTCGCCTTCCTCTGCGCGCTGCCCCTCGACCTGACCGAGGCGCCCGCCTGGGCCTGGGGGCCGCTCTACGCGGTCTGCTACGCCGCCGGAGGCTGGGAACCCGCGCTCGCCGGACTGCGCGCCCTGCGCGGGAGGACCCTCGACGTGGACCTCCTGATGGTCGTCGCCGCGCTCGGCGCCGCCGCCATCGGCCAGTTCCTCGACGGCGGACTGCTGATCGTGATCTTCGCCGTCTCCGGCGCACTCGAAGCCCTCGCCACCCGCCGCACCGCCGACTCCGTCCGCGGACTGCTCGACCTCGCCCCCGCGACCGCCGTACGGCTCCTCCCCACGGGCCGGGAGGAGACGGTCGCCGCCGACGGCCTCGCCGTCGGCGACACCGTCCTCGTACGGCCCGGAGAGCGGCTGCCCGCCGACGGCACCGTCCTCTCCGGCCGCAGCGACGTCGACCAGGCCGGCATCACCGGCGAACCGCTGCCCGCCGCCAAGGCGCCCGGCGACGAGGTCTACGCGGGCACCCTCAACGGCTCGGGAGCCCTGCGGGTACGCGTCGGCAAGGAGGCCGGCGACACCGTCGTCGCCCGGATCGTCGCCCTCGTCGAGGAGGCGAGCGCCACCAAGGCACCCACCCAGCTCTTCGTCGAGAAGATCGAACAGCGCTATTCCGTCGGCGTGGTGGTCGCCACCCTCGCGCTCCTCGCCGTCCCCCTCACGCTCGGCGCCGACTTCACCGAGACCCTGCTGCGGGCCATGACCTTCATGATCGTGGCATCGCCCTGCGCCCTCGTCCTCTCCACCATGCCGCCGCTGCTCTCCGCCATCGCCACCGCGGGACGGCACGGCGTGCTCGTGAAGTCCGCCGTCGTCATGGAACGCCTCGGCACCGTCGACCGGGTGGCCCTCGACAAGACCGGCACCCTCACCGAAGGCACCCCCCGCGTCACCGCCGTGCACGGCGAACCGGCCGCCCTCGCGCTCGCCGCCGCGGCCGAACTCCCCAGCGAACACCCCCTCGGCCGCGCCGTCGTGGCCGAAGCCCGCGCCCGCGGCCTCGCGATCCCCGAGGCGAGCGCCTTCGCCGCGGAGCCGGGCCGCGGCGTACGGGCCCGCGTCGACGGCCGCGAGGTGACCGTCCGCCGGGCACCCGGCGAGCACGCCGACACCGCCGTCGAGGTCCTGGTCGACGGCGAACGCGCCGCGGTCCTGGAGTTCGCGGACCGGCTCCGCGGCGGCGCCGCCGAAGCGGTCGGCGCCCTCACCCGGCTCACCGGCACCGCGCCCACACTGCTGACCGGCGACAACGCGGGCGCGGCGGAACGGATCGCGCGCGAGGCAGGCCTCGCCGACGTACGGTCCGGACTGCTGCCCCAGGACAAGGCCGCCGTCGTACGGGAGTGGGAGGCGGCCGGCAGCCGCGTCCTCATGGTCGGCGACGGCGTCAACGACGCTCCCGCGCTCGCCGCCGCACACACCGGCGTCGCCATGGGGCGGGCCGGTTCCGACCTCGCCCTGGAGACCGCCGACGCGGTCGTCGTGCGCGACGAACTCGCCGCGCTTCCCGCCGTGGTTGCCCTCTCCCGCAGGGCCCGCCGACTGGTCGTGCAGAACCTGGTGATCGCCGCGGTGTGCGTCGGCGGCCTGGTCGTCTGGGACCTGGCCGGTCACCTCCCGCTCCCGCTGGGCGTCGCGGGCCACGAGGGCTCCACCGTCCTGGTCGGCCTCAACGGCCTGCGGCTGCTGCGGGACGCGGCATGGCGGCGGGCGGCGTCGTCGTGACGGGACGCCGGGCCGGCCTCACTCCCCGGAGGACTCGGCGAGTTCGTCGATCGCCTGGGCCAGCCAGTGCACCCAGAACCGCTCCAGCTCGATCCCGCCGCGCAGCACCAGGTGCCGCAGCCGGTCCGGCTCGGCGGAGCGGCGGTCCGGCGGGAAGTCGCGGACCTCGATCTCCAGGTACTCGTCCAACTGGCGCCGGTGCAGCCCGAGGTGCCGCTCCAGCTCGGCCCGCAGGCCGGTGCCGCCGACCACGGCGGCGGCCCGCATCCGCAGCAGCAGGGCCGAGCGCATCGGCTTGGGGTCCTCGGCGGTGTCGACCCAGGCCGCGAGTTCGGCGCGGCCCGCCGGCAGCACCTCGTACTCCTTCTTCTGCCCGCGCGCGGGCGCGGCGGCGGGCAGGGCACGGATGTAGCCCGCCTGCTCCAGCTTGCCGAGCTCCCGGTAGATCTGCTGGTGCGTGGCCGACCAGAAGTAGCCGATCGACCGGTCGAAGCGGCGGGTCAGCCCGAGGCCGGAGGACGGTTTCTCGACCAGCGCCGTCAGGATCGCGTGCGGGAGGGACATGGGCGCATCCTAAGCAAGGGCCTGGACGGCGCGGGCCGGTGGGCGCGCGCCGTCCACGGCGTCACAGGGCGGCGGCGAGCCGCGTGCCCTGGTCGATGGCGCGCTTGGCGTCCAGCTCGGCGGCGACGTCGGCCCCGCCGATCAGGTGCGCGGCCCGGCCCGCGGCGACCAGCTCCTCGTACAGCCCGCGGCGCGGCTCCTGGCCGGTGCACAGGACCACCGTGTCGACCGGGACGAGCTGCGGCTCGCCGTCGACGGTGATGTGCAGGCCCTCGTCGTCGATCCGCTCGTACGACGCGCCGGCGACCATGGTGACGCCCCGGTGCTTCAGCTCGGTGCGGTGGATCCAGCCGGTGGTCTTGCCGAGGCCCGCGCCGACCTTGGTGGTCTTGCGCTGGAGCAGGTGGACCCGGCGCGGCGGACGCGGCCGCTCCGGGGCCCGCAGGCCGCCCCGGGACTCGTACGAGGTGTCCACGCCCCACTGGCGGAAGTACGTCTCGGGGTCCTGGCTCGCGCCCTCGCCGCCGTCCGTGAGGAACTCCGCGACGTCGAAGCCGATGCCGCCGGCGCCGAGGATCGCGACCCGCTCGCCGACCGGGACGCGGTCGCGCAGCACGTCCAGGTAGCCGACCACGCTCGGGTGGTCGACGCCCTCGATCTCGGGGACGCGGGGGGTCACGCCGGTGGCGACGACGACCTCGTCGTAGCCGTCGAGGTCGGCCGCGGTGACGAGCGTGTCCAGGCGGACGTCGACGCCGCGCTCGGCGAGCTGGACACGGAAGTAGCGCAGGGTCTCGTCGAACTCCTCCTTGCCCGGCACCTGCTTGGCGACGTTCAGCTGGCCGCCGATCTCGCTGCCGGCGTCGAACAGCGTGACGGTGTGGCCGCGTTCGGCCGCCGAGACCGCGCAGGCGAGGCCGGCCGGGCCCGCGCCGACGACGGCGATCCGCTTGGCGAGGCGGGTGGGGGAGAGGACCAGCTCGGTCTCGTGGCAGGCCCGCGGGTTCACCAGGCAGGAGGTGATCTTCAGGCTGAAGGTGTGGTCCAGGCAGGCCTGGTTGCAGCCGATGCAGGTGTTGATGGTCTCGGCGCGGTCCGCGGCGGCCTTGGCGACGAAGTCCGGGTCGGCGAGGAAGGGGCGGGCCATCGACACCATGTCGGCGCGGCCCTCGGCGAGGATCTGCTCCGCGACCTCGGGCGTGTTGATCCGGTTGGAGGTCACCAGCGGGACGGACACCGCGCCCATCAGTCGCTTGGTCACCCAGGTGTAGGCGCCGCGCGGGACGGAGGTGGCGATGGTGGGGATGCGGGCCTCGTGCCAGCCGATGCCGGTGTTGATGATGGTGGCGCCGGCCGCCTCGATCTCCTTGGCGAGGGAGACCACCTCGTCGAGGGTGGAGCCGCCCGGGACCAGGTCGAGCATGGAGAGCCGGTAGACGACGATGAAGTCCTCGCCGACGCGCTCGCGGATCCGGCGCACGATCTCCAGGGGGAAGCGGACCCGGTTCTCGTAGGAGCCGCCCCAGCGGTCGGTGCGCTGGTTGGTCGCGGAGGCGATGAACTCGTTGATGAGGTAGCCCTCGGAGCCCATGACCTCGACGCCGTCGTAGCCGGCCTCCTTGGCGAGCTCGGCGCAGCGGGCGTAGTCCTCGATGGTCTGCTCGACCTCGGCGTCGGAGAGCTCGTTCGGTACGAAGGGGCTGATCGGGGCCTTGATCGCGCTGGGCGCGACCAGGGCGGGGTGGTAGGCGTACCGGCCGAAGTGCAGGATCTGCATCGCGATCCGGCCGCCCTCGGCGTGCACGGCGTCGGTGATCACGCGGTGCTCGGCGACCTCCTCGGCGGTGGTCAGCTTGGCGCCGCCGTCCCACGGCCGGCCCGCCTCGTTGGGGGAGATGCCGCCGGTGACGATGAGGCCGACGCCGCCGCGGGCGCGCTCGGCGTAGAAGGCGGCCATCCGCTCGAAACCGTGCTCGGCCTCCTCGAGGCCGACGTGCATGGATCCCATGAGCACCCGGTTGGGCAGGGTCGTGAACCCGAGGTCCAGCGGGCTCAGCAGGTGCGGATACGGGGTGTTCGGGGCCATCGGGGCGCCTCCTCGCGCGGGGTCGTCACGCACTGTTGTAGACGACCCGCCGAGGCTTGTGCAACAAGTTGCATAACGGTGAGGGCGCGATGTGCCGGACACCACAGGGGAGGGAGCCGTCGCGGCGCCCGCGGCACGTCAGGGGAGGGAGCCGTCCCGGCGCGTGCGGCACCTCAGGGGACGGAGTGGCCAGGCCCGGGACACCACAGCGGAAGGGCCGTGCCGCGGAGAGCGGCACGGCCCTTCGGGCCGGGACGGCCGGGTCGCCCGCGTCCGTGTCGGGCCCCGCGCGTCGGGCCTGGTCACTCCTTGCGGTACGCGTACGCCTCCGAAGCGGCCGCCGTCACCGCGGCGAGGTCGCCGCCGGCCGTCGCCGTCACCAGGGCCGCCACCGCGCCCTCCAGGAACGGGGCGTCCACCAGGCGCGCGCCCTCCGGCAGCTCGTCGCCCTCGGCGAGCAGGGCCTTCACCGTCAGTACCGCGCTGCCCAGGTCCACCAGCAGGGCCACGCCGGCGCCGCCGTCGGCGGCCTTCGCCGCCTCGGTGATCAGCTCGGCGCTGGTGCCGAGTCCGCCGTCCGGCGTGCCGCCCGCGGGCAGGATCGGGGCGGTGTCGCCGCCGCCCGCCAGGCCCCGGGCCAGCTCGGCGACGGAGGCGGCCACGGCCGCGCTGTGCGAGACCAGGACGATGCCGACCCGGCCCGCCGTCTCCGCGCTCACCCCGTCACCTCCGCCGCGCCCTCCGCGTCCGCCACGTCCGCGAGCGCCCCGAACAGCAGTGCCGACGAGGTCGCCCCCGGGTCCTGGTGCCCTACGGACCGCTCGCCGAGATAGCTCGCCCTGCCTTTGCGCGCGAGCATCGGCACGGTCGCCAGCGCGCCCGCCTCCGCCGCCTCGCGGGCCGCCGCGAACGAGTCGCCGAGCGCCTCCGCGGCCGGTCCCAGCGCGTCCAGCATCGTCTTGTCGCCCGGCTGCGCCCCGCCCAGCTGGGCCACGGCGGCGATTCCGGCCGCCAGCGCCTCGGCCAGCTCGGGCCGGGAGACCCGTTCCGCGTCGCCCAGCGCCTTTCCCGTACGCCGCAGCAGCGTCCCGTACAGCGGTCCGGACGCCCCGCCCACCGTGGAGATCAACTGCCGCCCGGCGCCGGTGAGCACCGCACCCGGCGTGGCCGGCGGCTCCTTCTCCAGGGCCGCCGTCACGGCGGCGAAGCCGCGCTTCAGGTTGGCCCCGTGATCGGCGTCGCCGATCGCCGAGTCGAGCTCCGTCAGCCGGTCCGCCTCCCGGTCCACGGCCGCGGCGGCCGCGGCCATCCAGTCCCGGAAGAAGCCGGCGTCGTACGTCTCCGCGCTCATCGTCGTCTCACCGCCCCCAGCGCAGCGCGGGCGTGCTCACCGGCGCGTCCCACAGCCGCAGAAGCTCCTCGTCCGCCTCGCACAGCGTCACCGAGCAGCCCGCCATGTCGAGCGAGGTCACGTAGTTGCCGACGAGCGTCCGCGCGACCGGCACCCCGCGCTCGCCGAGCACCCGCTGCACCTCCGCGTTGAACCCGTACAGTTCGAGCAGCGGTGTCGCCCCCATCCCGTTCACGAGGACGAGCACCGGCCCCCGGGGCCGCAGGTCCTCCAGGACGACGTCGACCGCGAAGTCCGCGATCTCGCGCGAGGTCATCATCGGGCGCCGCTCACGGCCCGGCTCCCCGTGGATGCCGATGCCCAGCTCCAGCTCCCCCTCCGGCAGGTCGAAGGTCGGCGAGCCCTTCGCCGGCGTCGTGCAGGCGCTCAGCGCCACGCCGAAGCTGCGGGACCGGGCGTTCACCTGGCGGGCGACCGACTCGACCCGCTCCAGCGGCGCGCCCGCCTCGGCCGCCGCGCCCGCGATCTTCTCCACGAACAGCGTGGCGCCGGTCCCGCGCCGCCCGGCCGTGTAGAGGCTGTCGGTGACGGCGACGTCGTCGTCGACGAGCACCTTGGCGACCTGGATGCCCTCGTCCTCGGCGAGCTCGGCGGCCATCTCGAAGTTGAGCACGTCGCCGGTGTAGTTCTTCACCACGAACAGCACGCCGGCGCCGCTGTCCACGGCCGCCGCCGCCCGCACCATCTGGTCGGGAACGGGACTCGTGAAGATCTCGCCGGCGCACGCGCCCGCGAGCATCCCCGGCCCCACGAAACCGGCGTGCAGCGGCTCGTGCCCCGACCCCCCGCCGGACACCAGGGCCACCTGCCCGCCCACCGGCGCGTCACGCCGCAGCACGACCCGGTTCTCCACGTCCACGGTCAGTTCGGGGTGCGCGGCGGCGAGCCCGCGCAGCGCGTCGGCGACCACCGTCTCCGGAACATTGATCAACATCCTCAAGGGTGTCTCCTCGGGAGGCTAGCAGAAAGGTCCATGAGCAGGGTTTTCCCAGGTCATTGCTGGTGCGCGTGATTCATGACCTTGGCGTTCCATAGCGGTCTGTGGCGGCGTCTGTCGGTGCTGATGCTGGTTCGATGCTGACTTTGGTGACGGGGCATCAGGTTACGGTCGTGGCTCGAAGGGGCGAGTCGGTGCGTGCTTACGTCGGCAGTATCGACCTTGCAGCAGGGAAGGTCACGCAGATCTGAGCTGCAAGGTGGGGTGGATCGGTGAGAAGGTATTCAGCGTCCCGCGCTCATGCTGAGCGTTCCGCCCCCGGATGGCTCGGCGGGCCGTGTACAGCCGGTACGACAGCTGCTGTCCGGCCTTGAGGGAGTCGATGGTCGAGACCGTCTCCATGGTGAGCCCGTGCGCGATGAGGAGTTCTTCCCACAGCTCGGGTTCGAGGACCCACATGTGGACGGTGTGGTCCTCGGTGGTGCCGGGCAGGCGCAGGATCTCCGGTCGCGGGGTGACCGTGGACGAGGGGCCGGCGCCGGCCGAGTTGGTGTGCAGCGCACTGAACAGCAGGCGGCCTCCGGGGCGGAGGGCATGGGACAGTGCGGGCAGGAGTCGGTTCGGGTCCACGAAGGGGACGCCGCCGACGGAGTAGATCAGGTCGTACGGGTCGGCGCGCTGCAGGTGGGTGACGGCATCCGCGCACACCAGTGAGAGGTCCGGCGTCGCCTTGTACCGGGCGAGGGCGCGCTGGTGCTGGGTGGGTGCGGCTTCGAGGGCGGTGACTTTGGCGCCCAGGGAAGCCAGGAAGGCGGCGTGCCGGCCGAGACCGCTGCCGAGGTCGAGCGCGCGTAACCCTTTCAAGTCGCCGAACACCTCGACTCCTGGCCCAGCGTCGGGGATGTCCCAGGCCCACTCGTCGAGTTCCGGTAGGTCGACATCGCGTGCCAGCTGGTGTGCGCCGTAGGTCGTCCACACCTCTTTTTGTGCTGCTCACCGGACGTACATGCACGAGCAAGTCGACTCACGCCCGCGTCGCGGCGGTGCTCGCCGCTTCGTGCTGTCCTTGGGGGCCGTGGGACTGACGGCTCCGTCGGTCGTCGCGGCCACGACGGCGGTGAGCCAGCCGGCAGATGACGGGCCCATTGGTAGCGACGGTTGCCAAACCGACCCGTACAACCAGGACTTCTCCTGCACCCTCTACGACGTCTCCACCGTCGCGAAGCCCGCTACCGACGCCGGCGTCGACCTGACCTGCAACGGCACGCAGGGCATCGTCTGCTCGGTGGACCGTAACTAAGGGCACCCCCCTCACCTTGAGCGGGAAGGCCCGCCGGCCGTGAGGATCGGCGGGCCGGATGGGACGTGGGCGCCATGTTCAGCCTGATGCTGACGCGTAGGCGCCCTCTCCGCACTCCAGGCCGAGCGGAAGGAGCAGCGGACAACCGGCGGAAAGAGACGGCCGCCCGGCCGGGCCCGCGCCCGACGGCCTGCCAACCTCGCCGTTTCACTTGGGCGGCCTCCGCTTGGTCCCGGCGATACAAGCCGGGGTGCCGGGTCCTGGCCGGTGTCGCTCACCGGCCGTTCAGTAGCTGGGTGGTGGCCAGTTCGCGGTAGAGGGAGTCCGCCTCGAGGAGTTCGGCGTGTGTGCCCACCGCCCGTACGTGGCCGGCCTCCATCACGACGATGCGGTCGGCCGTGGTGACCGTGGACAGGCGGTGGGCGACGACGAGGACGGTGATGCGACCGGCGATGTCGGTGATGGTGTCGCGGAGTGCCGCCTCGTTGGCCGCGTCGAGCTGCGAGGTGGCTTCGTCCAGTAGCAGCAGCCTCGGGCGGCGCAGCAGGGCCCGGGCAATCGCGACGCGCTGGCGCTCACCGCCCGAGAGTCTGCTGCCGCGGTGGCCGACGTCGGTGTCGAGGCCAAGGGGCAGGCGGTCCGTCACCCCGTCGAGACGGACGAGGCGCAGGGCGTGGCGGAGTTCTTCCTCCGTGGCGTCAACGGCGCCCAGCGTCAGGTTCTCGCGCAGGGTGCCGGCGAGGACGGGTGTGTCCTGTTCCACGTAACCGATGGCTGCGCGGAGTTCCGCCAGGGGCCACTGGCGCACGTCCTTCCCGTCCAGCAGTACCTGACCGGCGTCCGGGTCGTAGAAGCGTTCGATGAGGGAGAAGACCGTGGTCTTGCCCGTGCCGGACGGCCCGACGAACGCGGTCAGGCCTCCGCCGGGAACGGTGAAGGAGACACGATGATGGACCCGGGGCAGCCCGGGGCGGTAGGCGAAGCGGACGTCGCGGAAGGCCACGCGGGCGGGCAGCGGATCCGCTTTCGGCCGACTCGCACCTCCTTCTCCTCCGTGTCGCTCGCCCTCGACCTGCAGCTTCTCGGTCTCCAGCTTCTCGGCCTCGAGGTTCTCTGCCTCCATGTTCTCGACCTCCCGGATCCGGGCGGCGGCGGCAGAACCGATCTGGAACTGGCCGACACCTTCCACCAGCTGGCCGATCCGGGGCGCGAGCGCGAAGAGGTAGAGGAGAAAGGCGACCAGGGTGGAGACGCCGATGGCGCCGGAAGTGACGCGCGCGCCGCCCACTCCCAGCACGACCAGGAAGCAGACCTGTACGACGACCGCCGACAGGGTCGCGGACACCGCTTCCCAGGCGGCAGCGCGGACACCGGTACGCCGGGCGTGCTCGGCCGCCCGGTACAGCGCCCCCGCCTCCTGCCGTTCGGCACCCGACGCCTTGATCGTACGGAAGGCGCCCAGGGCTCGCTCCAGCGCGGCGCCCATGCGGCCGACCGCCTCCTGCGTGTGCCGGGTCGCGCGGCCGATCCGCGGGGCCACGACGGCGACGACGATGCCGACGAACGCGATCACGCCGAGCGTGACGCCGAGCAGCACGGCGTCGAGCAGGCCCATCATGACCACCGTCGCCAGGGTGATCAGCGTGCCGGTGACCGCGGCCGACACCGCCTGAGGAGCGCTCTGCCGCAGCAGCGCCGTGTCCGAGGTGACGCGGGAGATCAGATCCCCCGGCTCGGTGCGCTCCACCACCGGTACGCGCAGCGCCAGCAGACGGTCGATCAGCCGGCGCCGGGCGGCGCAGACGATGGACTCCGCGGACCGGTCCAGCACGTAGTGCCCGAGGCCGGCGAGGATCCCTCCCGCCGCCACCAGCACGCTGAGAGCGATCACCGGGCCGTACGCCGGACCTCCTCGGCCCATGTCGTCCATCACCTGCTTGGCCGCCATGGGCTGGGCCAGGCCCATCACGCTGCCGAGCAGACCCAACAGGACGCCCGCCGCCATACGGCCGCGCTGCGGTCGGAGGTGCCCGACGAGGGCGAGCGACGCAGTGGTCACGGGCTCACTCCACCGCGAAGAAGCGCTGGAAGTATCCGGCAGGCGTGCCCTCGCCGACGGGTTCACCCTCGGCTTCCACCCAGGCGTGCGCGGCGAACGGCGGGCGGGTGCGCACCCCCACGCACCAGGTGGGCCACTGGCCGTGCCAGCGACACAACAGCACCGTGGCCAGGGACCGCGGCAGACAACCCTTGTGCCCGCCTGCGGCCAGGCTCACGGCAAGCACCGTCGCCCGGGCCGCCTCCGCCTCGGCCAGCGTGGCGGGCCGGGCTCCGCGGCGGAGCCGGGCCAGGACGGCCTGGATCCGCTGGGGCGGCAGGGTGGCCAGGACGTGGGCGCAGCCGATCACCAGGCGCGCGCCGAGACGGCGGGCCGGAGGGACGGAGCGAGGGCGATAGGGAACAGCTTCCGGTGTCGACAACTGTGCATCCCTTCTCTCGGCGGTCGGCGGTCGGCGGTCGGCGGTGGGCGGTGGCGGTGGGCGGTCGGCGGCCGAGGCGGGCTACAGCGTGATGAGCCCGGCGGAGCGGAGGTCTTCGACGATGCTCACGACGTCCTGCGCGGCCACTTCGGCGTCCACGTCCTCGTATCGTTCGACGAGGGCCGCCGCCGCCCGCTCGGTGCTGTGGCCGTCCAGGAGCTCACGGAGTACGACTGCCGCCGTGGGGTTGAGAGTCCAGTACTCGGCGCTCTTCTGATCGAGCAGGGCCATGCCGTACTCGGTCTCGGTCAGCAGCACTCCGGGCTTCAACGTGCACATCGGCTTCACCTTTCCCGTTCCGTCAGGGGTCGCGTCCGGGACGGTGTCGTCTCCCGGGACGGTGTCATCTCCCGGGAGCGCAGCCATACTTCGCAGGCCACGGTCGCGTGCAGGAGGTAGCTCTCGGTCTCGGCCGACAGGGCCCGGCGGCACCACTCGCGCAGGACCTCCACGTCGACGAGGCCCAGCCGGGCGAGCCGCGACTCCTCGCACAGCGCCAGCAGGCGGGCGCGGTGGCGGCGCAGCCCCGCCTCCTCCTCGAAGGTGGCGTTGGCCTTGGTGCCGCGGGTGCGGCTGGCCTCGGGGACGATGCCGCGCATGGCTTCGACGATCAGCGGCTTGTACCGCCAGGGAGTGATCCGCTCCTGCGGCCGGATGGCGAGGGCGGCCTCGATCACCCGGTCGTCGTAGTAGGGGGCCGCCACCGTGATGCCCAGCGGGGCGGCCATCTGGCCGATGTGCCGGGTCCACTGGGAGATGCCGTCCATCGCGGCCATCTCCCGGTGCTCGCCGTGCCCGCGGCCACGGGGCTCGGCTTCGGGGAGGTGCGCGCGGAGCAACTCGCGTACCGCCTCCACGGCCTCGGGCGTGGCCCAGCCCGGCATGCGCGGCGGTGCCGACCAGTCGAGCAGCGGTTCGTCCGCCGGGGCCGGGGGTGCGTCGAGGTCGCGGGCGACCCTGCCGAGCCAGGCGCGATAGGAACGGCGGTCCAGGAGCTGGCGCAGCACGCGCCATCGGGACCACTGGTACTTCGCGGTGTATCCTCGCAGATCCCGCAGCGCGGTGAGGGGATGCGTGCCCATCAGCGCGTGCAGGCGGGCGGGCGCTCCGGCGAGGAGTTCGTCGCCCCCCAGGCCGGTCAGGTGCAGGCGCGATCCGCGGGCTGCCGCCAGGGCGATGATGTGCATGCGACGGTTGCGGTCGACCGTGAGGATGCTGGGGGTGTCCAGGAGGTCGTCGAGGGTGTCGATCCCGTCGAACGTCATGGCCAGGTCGGACGCCGGGACGATGTGGTGCTCGATCGTCCCCAGTGCCTCGGTGGTCCGGCGGGCCCAGTACACGTCGTCGCCGAGCTCGTCGTGGATGGCGGCGGTGTACGCCGCGACCTTCGCGTCCCCGCGGGCGGCGGCGCAGCACACGGCGGTGGAGTCGAGCCCGCCCAGGTCGGCCGTCACCAGGTCGCGCCCGCGCGTGCGCGTGGCGACGGCGGCGGTGAGCGCCTCCCGGAAGTGCCCGGCGCCCTCGGCAAGGGGCAGGTGCGGATCGGGGGGCGACCACCAGCGGGTCTCCTCGGCCCGTCCGTCGCAGTCGAGCGTCAGGTAGTGGCCGCCGGGCTGGGCGTGTACGCCCTTCCACATCGGGGAGCCCGACAGCGGGTGCGGCACGCCCAGCGTGAGCAGTTCGAGGGCGAGCCTGCGTTCGTCGAGTTCGGCGCCGACCAGTTCGGCGAGTACGTCGGCCCGGTCGGAGGCCAGGCTGACGCGGCCGGCCGCGGGGAGGGTGGGACTGGTGAAGAACACCCGCCTCATGCCGACGACGCCGCCCTGGACCCGGACCCGCCCGCCACTGCTGGCCACGAGGTGGAAGCTGCCCGTCCAGGTGGCACTGATGCGGTCGAGCGCCGACAGGGACGTGCCTTCGGCGGCTGCGGCTGCGCGTCGGGCCGCTTCGGCGGTGACGGAGTGTTCGCCGAGCACGGCGATGCGGGTCCCTCGGCACTCGCCCATCACCATGCTCGAGGGTGCCCAGCGCCCCACCAGCCACGGGCGCCCGGACGGGTGGCGCAGACCCTGGGCGGCGTGGGCGAGTGCTCGGGTGGCGACAGCGGCGGCCGCGTCGGTGTCGGGCAGGACGGCGAACCAGGTGGGCAGGGCATGGAGTGACAGCGAGTCTTCCACGGCTACGGCCTTCGGTCGGCGATGTACGGGAAGCAGGGTGGTCGGGTGGCGGCTGGGGGCCGCCACCCGGTGGCCCGGCCGCCGGTTCAGCAGGGCGGCACAGGACTCACGTCAGAGGAGCTGCTTGCCGCCGAGGACGTCCTTGGGCCCGGTGTTCTTGATCCCGGTCACCTTGCGGAAGCTGCCGGCCTTGGTGAGGGTGGGCCGCTCATACGTCATGGTCGAACTCCTTTTCGCTTCGGGGGATTGCGGCGTGCATGCGCATGCGGCGGTTCCCGATCCGGAGACCGGTCATTCCGCTTGACCACGCTACGAAGGGCGGCCGGATCGCCACAATGGCGTGCCCGGCCCGGGCCGGAGCACACCTGCGGCGCGCGATTCGCCTTGCGCGCCCCGAACGATTCGCCTGCCTTCGGATGCGCGGGAACCCGACTGCGTGCGCAACGCCGCCCGACGCGCGCGAGACGGGGCACGAGCACATCCGGAATCCTGGTTTGTGCGAGTACGCGCCGGGCGCGTCGGGTCGGACGCCCTGCGGGTGATCTGGAAGCTGGTCGGCGCGGAGAAGTCACGGCCGAGGATGGTCCTGAGTGTCTCCATCGAGCTGTCGACGATCCCGGTGTCGTCCCAGCGGGGAGCTGGCCCTCGCAGGTCACACGGGTCGCCGGCAGGCCCCTGACTTCATCACGGCGATCCAGCTGCGCGGTGCCATCGCCCGACACCAGCGCCGGTCACGATCGTGACGGCGCCTCCCCGCGGGTCTCTCCCGCGGCGATCGCGGCGAGTCCTCACCGTGATGCCGCCCCTCGGTTATAGCGTCGCTCCTGACCTCATTCCGCAGTGAACCGGTGTCCGCCCGTCGCTTCCGCGGTGTAGGCGCACACCGGTGACTCGAAGGTGACCGGCATGACTTTCACGGGACGTGAATGGTGGACGCTCATCCACGGCATGGTCCTCGGCGCAGCCTTCCTGCTCGCCTTCGCCGGCGGGCTGGCCGAGCTGTACAGCCTCAAGCCCGCACTGATGACCCGCGAGGGCGTGGTGCAGCGAATGAGGCGGGTCCGGATCGGCGTCACGGCCATGGCAGTGGCGGCCTGGGGCACCGTGATCACGGGCACCTGGGTCGTCTACCCGTGGTACCGGGAGAAGATCCCGGAAAGCCCCCGGTCGCAACTACTCGCCGACCCCGACACGGCGGACTGGCACGAGTTCGGCATGGAATGGAAGGAGCACATCGCCTGGATGAGCCCGATCCTGGCAACGGCCGTCGTCTTCATCGTCTGGTACTACGGCCCGGGCCTCATCCGGCACAACCGGGTCCGCCACACCACCATCACCCTGTTCGTCCTCGCCTTCGCCTTCGCAGCGGTGGCCGGGGCTTTCGGCGCCTTCATCACCAAGGTCGCACCCGTCGAATGATCACGCCCTGAGAAGGAGGCCCGTCATGGAAGCAGGAGACGGCGTGGCACCCGTCCGAGACGGAGGAGCCGAGGACTTCCCCCGCAGTGAGAAGGTGGAGGGTCCGATTTCGGCAGCGATCATCGCCGCCGGCATCGGAGCCGTCGTCCTGGGCCTGCTCACCACGCTGGCCGAGGCAGACGAGAGCGTGTCGGACGGCTTGAACTGGAACGACGCGGTGGGTCCGCTGTCCGGCAAGAGCACCCTGGCCGTGGCAGTGTGGCTGCTGGCCTGGGGCATCCTTCACATCGCCCTGCGGAACAAGCAGTACGAGACCACGCGTGCGCTCGTCCTCAGCCTGGTGCTCATTGCCCTGGGTGTCCTGGGGACATTCCCTCCGTTCTTCCAGCTCTTCGAGTAGAGGACGACAACGTCGGGCCGGGGCTCCGGCGGGCGGCGGCGACCTCAGGGGCGGTCTCTACTCCGACCCCAACCCCGAACGCAAGCCCTCTGGGGACGGCCCAGGTCGCACACGCCCAGCCGACGTTGGGCTGTGCCGGTCATCGTGCCCGCCTGTTCGGGGGATCTGCGGGCCACCACCGGCCCCTCTCCGCCTGAGCCGGGGCATCCGTCGGGGAAACGAAGGAGAGACCCGATGCCGCTTTATCTGTCGAGGTTCAGCTACACGCCTGAGACCTGGGCGAGGCTGATGGGGCACCCCGAAGACCGATCAGAGGCCGCTCGGTCGTACATCGAGTCCGTCGGCGGGAAGCTCCACGGCTTCTGGTACGCCTTCGGTACCCATGACGGCTATAACCTGTGGGAGGCTCCGGACAACGTGTCCATGGCTGCGGTTGCCCTGGCGATCAGTGGGGGCGGCGCGCTCAGCTCTTTCGAGACGACCGTTCTCCTGACCGTCGACGAAACACTGGACGCCCTGGGCAGAGCCGGGCACGTCCGATACCGAACTCCCGGCTCGGAGCGGTGAGTTGCGGTGGTCTCCGTTTGGGTCCTCTACGGGTCCGGGCATCACTCCACGCGGGAGATCGCCGACCGGATCGGCAAGCCGTAGCGCCTGAAGGGACACCATGTGGAGCTCCAGGCGCTGCGTGCGTCCTCCGACGGGCAGGGACCCTTGCCGACCGCCGCGGGAACCGAGTTTCTGCCGGTTGCGGACCCGGTCCGCAGGGACCGGCATCGTCGCTTGATACCGCGTCTGCGCAGGTAGGCGCGGTTTTTGCGGGAGTCGTATGCCTTGTCGGCCCGGACTCGGTCCCGTCGCTTGCGCGGCCGTCCCGAACCGATCCGGGGAACTCTGATCGCTTCCAGGACCGGCTCGAACTGCGGGGAATCGCCTCGCTGGCCGACCGCGAGCGACGGTCAGAGGTGCCGCACCACCGCCACAGGCGCCGCAGCATGGTGCAGCACCGCGTGCCTGACGGGGCCGATGCGCGGGCCGATCGCCGAGCGGCGTACACGCCGTCCCACGACCAGCAGTGAGGCGTCCTTGGAGGCGTCCACGAGGTGGTCAGCCGCCCCGCCCACCACACACTGCTCCTTGACGTCGACCTCCGGGAACTTGCCCCGCCACGGCCGCAGCACGTCGGTGAGCACGCTTGCTTCACGCGGTCCCATCGCGATGCCGTGTCCGGGATCGACGGCTTCGGGGTCGTGTCCGAAGACGATGGGTACGTCCCATCCGTGGACGACCCGCAGGGCGGCCCCGCGTGCGGCGGCGGACGAGAAGGCGAACTCGATCAGCTCGTCGCACGGCCGGGTGAGGTCGAGGCCCAGCACCACATCGAGGTACCGCGCCAGGTCGATCGGGCCGTCCCCGGGCTGCTTCTCGTTCTCGGCCCGCTCGTCGGCCCGCACGACGACGACCGGGCACTCGGCATGCGCGATGACGGGCAACGACACCGATCCGGCCAGAAGGCCACCCAGTGCGCCCAGCCCTCGCGAACCCAGAACCAGGACCTCCGCCTTGCTCGCCGCGGCGAGCAGCATCTCGACGGGGCGGCCGAAGACCTGCTCGACGCTGACGCGCAGACCGGGATGGTTCTCTCGCACCCGCTCGGCCGCCTCGCGCGGGACACGCTCGGCCCAGTGCCGGGCGATGGCCGTATCGCCGGGTGCGGTGTCCGTACCCGTGAACGGGGCGTGGGTGAAACCCGGCGACCAGTCCTGCCAGGCGTGGACGATGTGCAGCGGGAGCCCCCGCAGCAGCGCCTCTCGGGCAGCCCACTGCGCGGCAGCCTGCGACTCGACCGAGCCGTCCACAGCGGCGATGACGGTACCTTGTGACATGGAATCCTCCGTGGAAGGGGACGTTTTCGTCGGGGAATTGGCCGCGAATCAGGCGAAGGCCGGGCCCCTCCGCCAGGACGCGGCGCTTGTCTGCGGCGAACAGGCCGGCTGCTCACGGCGGCCGGCAAGGGGAAGCCGGGGCGGGGCGGAAGCGGGGTGCTTCCGGCCAGAGGGTGAGAGCTCTACCGGGCCGGGGTGATCAGCCCGAAATGGCCGTCGTAGCGGTGGTAGAGCACGCTGCCCCGACCGGTGGCCGTGTCGGCGAAGAAGACCCACGGCAGTCCGGTGAGGTTCAGCCGCTGGACGGCCTCGGGCACCGTGCTCACAGGCACGGGGACCGTGCTCACGCTCAGCAGGCCCTCGGCCTCGGGCTCCTGACTCACGGGCCCCAGCCATGCCAGGCGGTGGCGGCCGGTGCGGACGTCGCGGTAGACCACGCTGTCGTACCCGGACGTCAGGTCCGTGAAGACCCAGAAGTCGTAGTCCAACGCCTCCAGGTCGATCACGGCGTCCTCGGGCGTCTGCCGGGTCTGCCTGAACGACTTGTGCCGCTCGATGCGGCGCTCCTCGGCCGGCAGGTGCTGACGGTGCGGACGGTGCTCGTGGCCCGCGCCGTCCCACCACGCCTCCTGGACGGTGTCGGAGAACCCGCGCGGCCCGTACCGCCGTGCCCGGGCAAGCCTCACGGTCAGACGCTCCTGCAGAAGGTCGACCGCTTCGAACATGGTGCTCGCGGCCACGTGGGCACGTACCGGCCGGCCGCTCACATCGACCACGACCTGGGCCGTGGCGGGGCGAGCCGCCGAGCAATGGACCGCCTGGGTGAGCTTCACCTGGGCGGCCAGCACCGGCTCGCTCACGTGGTCGAGGGCCGCGAGCACCTTCTCCCGCGCGTAGGTGGCCGCGCCTTGGGGCACCTGTCCTCGACTGCGGACCTGGACGTCGACTGCCGGGCTGGTCTTGAGACGGCTCATGGGAACTCCTCCTTGATCGCTCCCAGCCTGTCCGGCGCCGACCGTTCCCGGCAGAGCCGACGGGGCCGTCGCCGCGGGGCGACCGGCCCCCTCACCGCCCGTCCATCCGGGACGTACGGGCATCCGCGAAGGGCCGTTCGGTCCAGGGCCGGGCCAGGGAGTGGAGCCGGCGCCAAGTACAGGACAGGCATGTGGCCGTGGTCAGCCGGGACAGCGCAAGCGAACTGCCCACCCTGCTGGCCGTCGCCGACCACGCGCTGCGCAGCCGCGACCAGGTCAACGTGATCGTCGCCGGCAAACAGCACTGAATGTCTCGACAGGCCGCCCCAGCACCCTGGCGCGGCTTCACCCGAACCGCGGCACGGGCGGAGGCGATGCCGCCCCGCCTGCGTACGGACCAGCAGGCCCGCCGCCGGATGCCGCGCACCGAACGGCGGGCGCGGTGCGCGTGTAGTGCCGCTCGACCGGCTGCGCGGCGAACGGCCCCCTGCCCCTCCGTCCGCCTGGCGGGCGTCTTCAAGGAGAAGGGGGCATGCGAGGTGCAGGCGAGTCGTCCCGCCTGTCGGCCGTCAGCCGGTTGACCACGCCGACGACGCCGTCGACCCGCCAGGCGGCCCGGACCAGAGCCGTGGCGTTGACCTCCGGTCCGGCGACGCCCTCGATGGTGACGATCCCGTCCCGCACATCGATGTGAAGCGTGCCGGCGTCGTGTGCGGGACCGTGGGGGTACACGACGCCGGCCACGGCCTGGTGGATCTCCTCGTCGGTGCGCAGGAAGACGCGCAGGAGGTCGCGGCGTGTGGTGATGCCGATGAGACGGTCCTCCTCGTCCACCACGGGCAGCCTGTCGATGTGGCGGCGTTCCATGATGCGCGCCGCGTCGACCACGCGCTGTTCGGGATGCACGGTGACCGCGGGACTGGTCATCAGCCCGCCGGCCGTCAGGGCCGGTCCTGCGGTGGGTCGCGCGTGCGCGATCCGCCGCAGGGCCCGCAGCACGCGGTCCCGGACGGACCCGGTCCGGCCGCGCGCCGCCTGGCGCCGGGTGAGGTCGGTCTGGGAGACCACGCCCATGACCTTGTCGTCGTCGTCCACCACCGGCAGACCGCTGATGCGGTGGGAAGCAAGCAGGCGGGCCAGCTCCTTGAAGGGGGTGTCGGGGTGTGCCTGGACCACTTCGCTGGTCATCACCTCGCCCACCGTCCGGTGCTTCACCACGGGTCTCCTCTCCATTCGCCCGAGTAGCTCTTGCCCGCCGCCCACGGCATCACGGCCTTCGACTCCACCAGGGAGGAACGGTCTCAGGGGTGCGGATGTGCGTGGTCACTTCGCGGGGGCTTCACATGGCGAAGACGATGCGTGCCTTGACCCGGCCGTCGAGCACCTCGTCGACGCATTCGTTGACGGACGACAGCGGCCGGGTCTCGTAGATCACGCGGGTGCGTCCGGCGGCGTGCAGCTGGAACACCTCGGCCAGGTCCTGGCGGGTACCGACGATCGAGCCGATGACGGACGTGCCGCCGAGGACGGTGGAGAAGATCGGAACCTTGACGACGCCGTCTGCGGGAAGGGCCACCATGACCAGCTTGCCGCCACGGCGCAGACCGGCCAGGGCGGTCGCGAAGGTCTCCTCGTTCACCGCCAGCGCCAGGGCCGCGTGGGCTCCGCCGTGTTGCTGGAGCACCGCCGCCGGGTCCTCCCTGCGGGCGTCGATGAGGATGTCCGCGCCGAGCTCGGCGGCGAGCCGGAGCTTGTCGTCGGAGACGTCGATCGCGGCGACCGTCGCACCGGCGATCTCGGCGTACTGCACGGCCAGGTGCCCCAGGCCGCCGATACCGGAGATCGCCACGAGGCCGGCCGGTCCGATGCCGGCCACCTTCAGGGCCTTGTACGTGGTGACTCCCGCACAGGTCAGGGGTGCTGCCTCGCGCGGGTCGACGCCGTCGGGTACGGGCTGCGCGAAGTCGGCGTGGGCGAGCATCTTCTCGGCGTAGGCGCCGTCGATGCCGTATCCGGTGTTGACCTGCTGTGTGCACAGGGTTTCCCAGCCGGAGAGGCAGTGCTCGCACCGTCCGCAGGCCCAGCCCAGCCAGGGCACGGCCACGCGCTGCCCCACCGACAGGTGCGTGACGCCCGCGCCGAGTTCCTCGACGATGCCGACGCCCTCGTGTCCGGGAACGAACGGGGGCGTGGGCTTGACCGGCCAGTCGCCGTGCGCGGCGTGGATGTCCGTGTGGCACAGCCCGGACGCCTCGACACGGATGCGTACCTGCCCGGGGCCGGGGAGGGGATCGGGACGCTCCTCGATCACCAGCGGCTCTCCCAGGGCCTTCACGACTGCTGCCTTCATCGCCTGCTCCTCTTGTTCGTCGCTGCTTCCAGAGTGGTGCGAGGCGCCAGGAGAGGACAGAACCGGTCAGGACCCGTTCGCGGGCCGTTCGGCCCACGATCCGCCGGCCGCTCGGCACGTGCGAAAGACGAGGGCCCAACGGCCCTGGGGCATCCCCGTTCGACCCCTGCCGCGGGGCAGGCGGGGGCCCGCACGCTGACACCACCTGCATCGGCACCCTTGGGAGGGCGGCGGAGATGACCGCACGCATAGGCGTCAACGGCTTCGGGCGCATCGGGCGCAACTACCTGCGTTGCGTCATGGAACGCGCGGAGGCCGCCTGCGGCACCCCGGTGGAGGTGGTGGCCGTCAACGACCTCGCTTCGCCGGCCGCGCTGGCCCATCTGCTCGCCTTCGACTCGACCTACGGCAGGCTCGGCCGCACCGTCGAGCACGACGACGAATCGCTCACCGTGGGCGGGCACCGCATCGCCGTCACGTCCGAGCGCGACCCCGCCGACCTGCCCTGGGAGGCCCTGGGCGTGGACGTGGTCATCGAGGCCACCGGCCGCTTCCGCACCAGGGAGGAGGCCGGCCGGCACCTGCGGGCGGGTGCACGCAAGGTGCTGCTCTCGGTGCCCGGCAAGGACGTGGACGCCACTCTCGTCATGGGCGTCAACGAGGACGCGTACGACCCGTACGCACATCACGTGATCTCCAACGCGTCCTGCACCACCAACTGCGTGGCCCCGATGGTGAAGGTCCTCGACGAGCGCTTCGGGATCGTCAAGGGACTGATGACCACCATCCACGGCTACACCAACGACCAGGTCGTGCTCGACGGTCCGCACAAGGATCTGCGCCGGGGGCGTACCGCCGCCGTGAACATCATTCCGACCAGCACCGGTGCCGCCCGCGCTGTCGGTCTCGTGCTCCCGGAGCTCGCCGGCACCTTGGACGGGATCGCCGTGCGCGTCCCGGTCGAGGACGGTTCGTTGACCGACCTCACCCTCGTCCTGGAGCAGCCGGTGTCCGTGGAGGACGTCAACTGCGCCTTCCTCGACGCCGCGGAGGGGCCGCTGAAGGGCATCCTGCGCGTGAGCCACGCCCCGATCGTCTCGCGCGACATCGTCGGCGACCCCGCCTCCTGCATCGTGGACGCCCCCCTGACCCAGGCCCACGGAAACCTGGTCAAGGTCTTCGGCTGGTACGACAACGAGTGGGGCTACACCAACCGTCTCGCCGACCTGACCCAGTACGTCGCGGCCCTTCTCGACCCCCGATGAGATCCGGGCGTCCCGCCGACCGGGAAGAGGAAGGTGCCGCGATGCGCGTCAGGAGGGTGCGGCTGTGGCGGTGGCGCCGCAACGAGCTGCGGCACCGTTCCCACGCGGTGGAGGGCTGGATCCTGTTGGTCCTGGGCATGGTCGGGTTCATCGGTGCGCCGCTGGGTGGCGCGGTGGCCTGGGAGGCCGTGCTGGACGGGCGGGCCCAGCAGCGGACCGAGCGCCACCTCACCGCTGCGGTGCTGGTGGAGGATCCCGCCCCCGCGGCCAGGGCCAGCACACGCACCCGGGCCACCGTTCGGTGGACCGCGCCCGACGGCACCACGCAGACAGCCCGGGTGCCGGTCGGAAGCCAACTGGAGCGCGGAGCGTGGGTCCCGGTGTGGACGGACGAGGACGGGGCGATGACCTCCGCCCCGCTGGGGTCGGCCGCCGCACGGTTCGATGCCGCGGTGGCCGCGCTCGCCGTCACGGTGAGCCTCGGTCTCCTGGTGCTCGGCGTGCACCGGCTCGTGCGACGGCGCCACGAGCGGCTCCGCGCTGCGCAGTGGGGCCGGCAGTGGGCCAGGGTCGCCCCGGAGTGGATCCGGAAGGACGCCTGACCGAGAGGCCCCGGAGACCATCGGGCCGCTCACCGGGACCTTCGGGACCTTCGCCCCGGGCATCTCCGGCGGAAGGCTGTGGCTGACAGGACGAGCGGACACTCCGTGACGGCCGATCCCCCGCATCCAGGGAGCTATCCATGACTCAGGTGACCAGTGACCGCCGCGACACCTCCGACGGGGGCCTTCCCTCCGACGCGCGGATCGCCGTGGACGGACTCGTCGACAACGCCGCCAAGGCGCTCGCCGACTTCGAGTCCTTCACGCAGGAGCAGGTCGACCACATCGTCGCCAAGGCCTCGGTGGCCGCCCTCGACCAGCACACCGCCCTCGCGCGGCTGGCGGTGGAGGAGACCGGCCGGGGCGTGTTCGAGGACAAGGCCGCGAAGAACATGTTCGCCTGCGAGCACGTCACGCACGGCATGTCCCGGGCCAGGACGGTCGGCGTCATAGGGCGCGACGACATCGAGGGCATCATCGAGATCGCCGAACCCGTCGGCGTGATCTGCGCGGTCACGCCGGTCACCAATCCGACGTCCACGACCGTCTTCAAGGCGTTGCTGGCACTGAAGACACGCAACCCGGTCGTGTTCGCCTTCCACCCCTCCGCGCAGGCGTGCAGCGCCGAGGCCGCGCGCATCGTGCGGGACGCCGCCGTCGCCGCCGGCGCACCCGAGCACTGCGTGCAGTGGATCGAGGACCCCTCGATCGAGGCCACCGGACTCCTCATGAGCCATCCGGGCGTGGCCCTGATCCTCGCGACCGGCGGGAACAGCATGGTCAAGGCCGCCTACTCGGCGGGCAAGCCCGCCTTGGGCGTCGGCGCCGGCAACGTACCGGCCTATGTGCACCGCAGCGCGGACCTGCGCAGGGCCGTCAACGACCTCGTCCTGTCCAAGTCCTTCGACAACGGCATGATCTGCGCGTCAGAGCAGGCGGTCATCCTCGACACCGAGGTGTACGACGAGGCCCTCGCCGAATTCCGGCGCCTGCACGCGTACCTCGCGACGGCGGAGGAGAAGAGGAGGCTGGAGACCTACCTCTTCCCGCCGGACCCGAACGGCAGACAGGGCCGCGTCAATCCGGCGGCCGTGGGCCGGAGCCCCGCCTGGATCGCCGAGCAGGCCGGGTTCACGGTTCCCGCGGGGACCTCCCTCATCCTCGCCGAGGCGAGCCGCGTCGGACCCGGCGAGTCGCTGACGCGGGAGAAGCTCTGCCCCGTTCTCGCCGTGCTGCGGGCCGGTTCGCCCGAGGAGGGCTTCGACCTCGCCGCCGACATGGTCGCCTTCCACGGGCAGGGACACAGCGCGGTGATCCACACCGGCGACCCGGCCCTGGCCGAAAGCTACGGCCGCCGCATGAAGACCGTGCGGATCATCGTCAACTCCCCTTCCTCCCAGGGCGCGATAGGCGGCCTCTACAACCGTCTGCTCCCCTCCCTGACCCTGGGCTGCGGCTCCTGGGGCAGCACGTCCGTCTCCGACAACGTCTCCACCGCCCAGCTGCTCAACATCAAGCGCCTCACCACACGGCAGAACAACCTCCAGTGGTTCAAGGTCCCGCCGAAGATCTACTTCGAGCCGCAGGCCATCCGCTACCTGGCCGCGATGCCGGAGGTCCACCGCGTCACCGTCGTCACCGACGCCACCATGACCCGCCTCGGATACGTCGACCGCGTCAGTCGCGTCCTGCAGCAGCGGGAGCTGCCCGTCACCATCCAGGTCATCGATGACGTCGAACCGGAGCCGAGCATCGATTCCGTACAGCGCGGCGCCGCCCTCATGCGCGACTTCCGGCCGGACACCATCATCGCCCTCGGCGGCGGGTCGCCCATGGACGCGGCGAAGGTGATGTGGCTGCTGTACGAACAGCCGGACGTCGACTTCGCCGACATGCGGCAGAAGTTCTCCGACATCCGCAAGCGCGCCTTCCGCTTTCCGGTGCTCGGCAAGCGGGCCCGACTGGTCTGCGTCCCCACCACCTCGGGCACCGGCGCCGAGGTCACCCCCTTCGCGGTGATCTCCGACCCGGCGAGCGGCAAGAAGTACCCGCTGGCCGACTACGCCCTCACCCCCAGTGTCGCGATCGTCGACCCGGTACTCACCGCCGACCTGCCGGCGACGCTCGCGGCCGACAGCGGCTTCGACGCCCTCACGCACGCCACCGAGGCGTACGTCTCCGTCTACGCCAACGACTTCACCGACGGCCTGGCGCTGCACGCCGTCAAGCTGATCTTCGAGAACCTGCAAGCCGCCGTCACCGGCCGGGGCGCAGCGCGAACCCTCGCCCGGGAGAAGATGCACAACGCGGGCACCATCGCCGGCATGGCCTTCGGCAACGCCTTCCTCGGCATCGTCCACGCGATGTCCCACACTTTGGGCGCCACCTTCCACGTCGCCCACGGACGCACCAACGCGATCCTTCTGCCGCACGTGATCCGCTACAACGGCACGGTCCCCGCCAAGCTGACGGGCTGGCCCAAGTACGAGAGCTACCGGGCGCCCGAGCGCTTCCAGGACATCGCCCGTGCCCTGGGGCTGCCGGCCTCCACCGCCGCCGAAGGCGTCGCCTCGTACGCCGCCGCCGTGGAACGCCTGCGCGACGCCGTCGGCATCGAACCGTCCTTCCGAGCTCTGGGCATCGACGAGACCGCTTTCATCGGGGCGCTCCCGAGGCAGGCGATGAACGCCTACGAGGACCAGTGCGCCCCGGCCAACCCGCGCATGCCGATGCTGGACGACATGGAGGACATCATGCGCACCGCCTACTACGCCGGCCCTCGGCCACTGCCCCTGAACTGACGCTCCGGGTCACCCGCTCGGCCGTTAGGCTGTCACGGTACGGGCGGGTGATCGAGGTCAGGAGGACCGGTGGGCGTGGAGGAGCCGCTGTCGCGGATGCCTCAGATGCGGCTCGACGAGCTGCTTGAGGAGCTCCAGGCGCGCATCAACGCCGCGCGCGGCACCCGGGACCGGGTGCACAGCCTGCTGGAGGCCGTCGTTTCCGTCGGCCGCGAGCTGGACCTCCCCCAGGTGCTGCGGCGGATCGTGGAAGCCGCCGCGCTGCTCGTCGACGCGCAGTACGCGGCGCTCGGAGTGATCGGGCCCGACGGTCGGACCCTGTCGCAGTTCCTCACCGTCGGGCTGACCGAGGAAGAGATCGCGAGGATCGGCCCCCTGCCGGCCGGGCACGGGATCCTGGGCGAGCTCATCCGCCACCCCGAGCCGCTGCGGCTGACGGACCTCGGTGCCCACGAGGCGTCCTACGGATTCCCCGCCCACCATCCCCCCATGCGGACGTTCCTCGGCGTGCCCATCCGGGTGCGCGACGAGGTCTTCGGGAACCTCTACCTGACCGACAAGCACGGGGGCGTGGAGTTCGACGCCGAGGACGAATCGGTCATCTCCACGCTGTCCGTCGCCGCCGGCGTCGCCATCGACAACGCACGCCTGTACGAAGCCTCGCAGCGCCAGCAGCGATGGCTGAAGGCCAACGCGGAGATCACCAACAGCCTGCTCTCCGGCAGCCCGCGACTGGCGGTGCTGGAGCTCATCGCCCGCCGCGCCCAGGAAATCACCGGGGCGGCACTCGCCGACGTGTCCGTGCCCGTGGCCGGAACGAACGACCTCGTCGTCGAGCTCGCCATCGGCGCCGACGGAGAGACCCGCCGCGGCCTGGTGGTACCGGTCGAAGGCACTCTCTCCGGCGCCGCGTACCAAGCCGGCGCGCCCGCGACCACCGTCGGCCTCGCACAGGACGACCGGTACACCGCCGGCCCCCGCCGCTTCGACGGCCTCGGCCCCGCGGTCGCCGTGCCCCTGGGCACAGCCGCCAAGGACACCCGCGGTGTCCTGCTGCTGGCCCGGCACCAAGGAGACCCGGTCTTCACCGAAGCGGAGCTGGAGCCCCTGCTGGCCTTCGCCGGACAGGCCGCGCTCGCCCTCGAGCTGGCCGAACGCCGCAGCGACGCCGAGCAGCTCGCCCTCCTGGAGGACCGCGACCGCATCGCCCGGGACCTGCACGACCTCGCCATCCAGAGGCTCTTCGCCACCGGCATGACCCTGCAGAGCGCCGCACGCCTCGTGCAGCACGAAGGCGCCGCCGAACGCGTCTCGCGCGCCGTCGGGGACCTCGACGAAACCATCAAGATCATCCGCTCCACGATCTTCGGCCTGCGCGCCCGAGAGGAGGACACCGGGCCCAGCCTGCGCGCACGGGTCGCCCGCACCGTGGGGGAGACGGCGACCACCCTCGGCTTCCCGCCCCGTCTGAGCATGGAGGGCCTGCTCGACACGGACGTACCGCCCCAGGTGGCCGAGCACGTCACGGCGGCCCTGACCGAAATGCTCAGCAATGCCGCCCGCCACGCGCATGCGAGCCGGGTCGAGGTCGCGCTGCAGGCCACCAGCGAGGAGGTCGTCCTCACCGTCGTGGACAACGGCCGGGGCATCCCCGCCGAAGGCAGGCGCAGTGGCCTTCGCAACCTCCAGGAGCGGGCGCGCAGCGTGGGCGGCGCCCTGGAGATCGTGTGCCCCGAGGAGGGCGGCAGCCGGCTCGTGTGGCGTGCGCCTCTCGTCTCCGGACCCGCTGAGTGACCGGAGGTTTCTCGGCCGGAGCACATCCGATCCTGCCCGGCGGCCCGGGGACGTCGCTCGCCCCTGGGCCCTCTCCTGGGACGGCGCGCATGCAGCGGGTACACGCAGTCGCGGCGAGGGCAGGTGCCGTCGCGGGAACCGGTCATCCGGTGTGACGGGCAGGCCCTACACGGTGAGCTGCAGGCCCGTCACCAGGTCCGGCCGGATGCGCAGCGCGGCGCACGTGACGGGGTGTTGCGCCCATGGGCGCAGACGGGCGGCGAAACGCGCGAGCTCCCTCTCGTCGGTGACCCGGCGGGCGTATCCGGTGACCACCACGCTCCAGCCGAGGTGTGTCTCGGGGTCGATGACGTCCGCCTCGTACGCCACCACGACACCGCCGGCCTGAGTGGGTGTCACGATGGAGGCGAGCGTGGCGCCGTCGTGCAACCGGACGATGATGTCCTCGCCGTCCATGAGGTGGTTGACCGGGCGGATGGCCGGCAGGGCCTGATGCGTGAACACGATGCGCCCGAGCGAGACGCTGCCGAGCAGCCGCAGGGCCTCGGCACGGCCGAGTCGCCCCATGCGCCGGGGCGCCACCGCCTCACGGTGGTCGTCCACCGTGGTACGCGCGGCTTCGTCCTTCATCGTGCTCACCTTCTGCTCCGGCTCGGCCCCGACGGCTTCGCCGCCACCGCCAGCGTCTCCCCTCACACGCCGGCTCGGTAGGGCCGATCGGACCTTCTCGACCGGGCCGATCGCCGACGCTCCCGTTGGACCTGATCTTCGCGACGGGTCACGCGAACGAGCAGGGCACGGCGCGGTCCACGCCCAGGGCGCGGATGACGCGAGCGGGAAGCCGCTGGATGCGGCACAGGCGCAGCCGCACACCGGCCGCCACGCACCGGCGGTGCACGCGCAGGAACAGCGCCACGCCGGAGCTGTCACAGAAGGTGACGTCTGCCAGGTCCAGCAGCAGTTCGCACTCGGTCTGCCCTGCCAGGCGGGTCAGCTCCGCCTCGATGTGCGCAGCGGTGTACAGGTCCAGCTCCCCGGCCAGGGCGACTTCCGTCGCGCTGTGGTCGAGCGGGGCTGTGGTCAGACCGATCGGAGGCATCATCATGGCAGCTGCCCTGCTTTCGTGATTCAGGCGGTGTTCCGGGGGCCCCGGCCGTGCCCGCGCCGGAAGTCCACCAGAGCGCGAGCCTGGACAAGCAGGTCCGGCGGGCCCGTAGCCAGAGGGCCGAACGTCCCTCCCCTGCCGTGTCCGGCGCGGGGGAACACGCGGCCGAACGGTGAGGAACAACGACGGGTGCCGTTCACCCGGCTCGTGATCATCGGCAACAGGTGTATGGGGTTCTGCGGCATCGGGTGCGGGCACTGCGGGACCTCGCCAGGTATGAGGGCCGTCCGGCCCTGGGCGAAGGTCCCGCTCGCGCGGCACGATGCACGGAGAGCCCTCACGGGCGGAGAACTCGGCGAACACGGAGTGTGTGATGACGGACAGCAGCGGCGACCTCACCGAGAAGGAGCCGGTCAGGGTCTTCCTTCTCGACGACCATGAGGTGGTGCGCCGTGGTGTGCACGATCTGCTGGACGCCGAGCCCGACTTGACCGTCGTCGGGGAGGCCGGCACTGCCGAGCAGGCGCTGGTGCGGGTGCCCGCACTGCGCCCGCAGGTCGCCGTTCTCGACGTGCGCCTGCCGGACGGGGACGGCGTGAGCGTGTGCCGGGAACTCCGCTCGCGCATGCCCGACCTGGCCTGCCTGATGCTGACGTCGTTCGACGACGAGGAGGCGCTGCTCGACGCGATCATGGCCGGTGCGTCCGGCTACGTCCTCAAGCAGATCACCGGCACCGACCTGGTCACCGCCGTGCGTACGGTGGCCTCCGGCCAGTCCATGCTGGACCCCGGCGCTACGGCCCGGGTCATGGCCCGGCTTCGCGGCGGATCCCCCCAGGAGGAGCAGCAGCAGGGCCTGCCCGGACTGACCGAGCGGGAACGGGAGATCCTCGCTCTGGTGGGGGAGGGACTGACCAACCGGGAGATCGGCAAGCGGCTGTACCTGGCGGAGAAGACGGTCAAGAACAACATCTCCCGGCTGCTCGCCAAGTTGGGTGTCGAACGCCGGGTGCAGGCCGCCGTCCTCGCCACCCAGGCACTGGCTGCCCGAGAGGACCAGGGCGGTGGGGCCGGGCGGGAAGGCCGCCCGCGAGGCTGACGCCGATCCCGCCCGCGGATGGCGAAGCGGTGAAACAGCCCCTGCCCGGTGCTCCACCAGAGCTGACCAGGGCAGCGGGCGGCATGCCCCAGCGGTGTCGTTCTCGTGGCGGGAACCAGCCGGGTGACACGGCCCCGCCACGCGGAGGCCGTCAGTCGTGCGGTACGACAGCGACGGGGCAGGGGGCATGGTGCAGGGCCGCGTGGGCGACCGACCCGATGCGGGTACCGACGGGCGCGCGGCGCGCCCGTCGGCCGACCACGAGCAACTGCGCGTCGGACACGGTGGACAGCAGTACCTGCCCCGCGCTGCCGATCTCGACGTGCTCGGTCACCGGGACGTCCGGGAACCGTGTTCGCCACGGGGCGAGCGCCTCCGCCAGGGCCTTCCTCTCGAACGGCTCCAGCCCTCCGGCCTCGTCCGCGAGGAGCATCGAGCCGGGGCTGTAGGCGACGACCGGCGGCAGGCTCCAGGCCCGTACCGCACGCAGGGCCGCACCGCGTGCTGCCGCCTCCTCGAAGGCGAAGCCGAGCACCGCGGCGCTGTCCTCCGGCGTGCCCTGCTGGCCCACGACGATCTCGCCGCCCTCCGCCCGGGGCGTCTGCCCGGCGCGGGCGCGCACGGACACCACGGGCCGTTTCGCGGAGGCGATCACCTGCTGACCGTAGGAGCCGAGGAGGAAGCCGACGAATGCCCCGTGCCCCCGCGAACCCAGCACCAGCATCTCGGCCGCTTCGGCCTCTCTCAGCAGAGCGGCGACCGCGGTGTCCTGGACCACTTCGGCGGTCACCGTGAGGGCCGTGTGGCGGCCGGCGACGCGCGTCTCGGCCTCGCGGAGAACGGCGCGGGCGGACGTGGCCTGCGTCTCCCTGTCCTGGACGACGGGGACGTCCAGGGGCTGCCACAGCCAGGCGTGCACGATACGCAACGGCATATCGCGCAGCTCGGCTTCGCGCGCCGCCCAGTCCGCCGCTGCGAGGCTCTCCGCGGAGCCATCCACTCCTACGGTGATGGCGCTGGTCATGAGGGTGCCTCCATACGGTTCGAGGGCATGGCCACTTCGGCCGTGCTTCCTGTCATCAGCCTCCACGGGGAGGCGCTGGTCCGCCGAGGGCCCATCGGCCCTGTCTCCCGGCCGTTCGGCCACGACCGCGTGGCCGCCGGCCGGTGAAGTGCGGTCGCGGGGTCTGTCGGCCCCCAGCAGGGACCTCCAGCCCCCTGCGCGCACCGTCCGGGCCGATCACTGTGGAGGTGCAGGTCCGCCCAACAGCGCCCCGGAGTGCCGGACGGCGATCTTCGGGCCCCTGAAGACAGCCCGCGTACGCCGCGTCCGGCCCGCCCGGCCGCCAGACCCACGGAGTCTCCATGTCCCGCACCGTCACCGCCGGCCTCGACGGATCCCCGGAAAGCCTCGCCGCCACGCAGTGGGCCGCTCAGGAGGCGTTGCGTCGTGCCGTGCCGCTGCGGCTGCTCCGCGCATGGAGCCTCGACGAGGACCCCCGTACACGTGTGGTCGACCCGGCGACGGCACGCGAATGGGGCGCGCGCACCCTCGCCATCGCCGAAAGGCGGCTGCGGCGCCGCCACCCGGGCCTGGACGTCGAGACGGAGTGGGTCGCCGGGGACCCGGTGGAGGAGCTGTGCGGCGCTGCCGAGCAAGCGGAACTGCTCGTGCTCGGCTCTCGTGGTCTGGGCGGCCTGGCCGGTTTCTTCGCAGGGTCGGTCTCCCTGGCGGTGCTCGCCCGCACGCGGCGACCCGTCGTTCTCGTCCGCCCGCACGACCCCCTGGAGCCCGAGGAGGAACGTACGGGGGAGGTCGTCATCGGTCTGGACGTGAACGCCGCCGCCGACGAGCTGCTCGCCTTCGGCTTCGCCGCCGCGGACCGGTACGGTTGCGGACTGCGCGTGGTGCACCGGTGGGCCGTTCCGGCGCTCTACGGACCCGACCTGGTCGGCGCGCTGCCGCTGCTCATGACGGAGGTCGCCGCGGACGCGCGGCGGGCGCTCGACGAGGCGCTGGCCCTCTGGACCGAGAAGTTCCCGGACGTGGCGGTGGTCCGCGACTGCCGCCAGGGCCGGCCGGCGCAGGACCTGACGGAGCTGTCGCCCGACGCCCGGCTCGTCGTCGTCGGCCGCAAGGTCCGCCGGGCACGGATCGGCACCCACATCGGGGCCGTCACCCACGCAGTCCTGCACCACAGCCTGGCCCCGGTCGCCGTCGTACCCCACGACTGAACGGGCCCGACCGCAGAACGGCGCGCACGACACCGCCCGTTTCGGCACGTCCCCGGACGGCTCGGGCAGCCAAGTCGCCCAAGCGACTGCCTCACCCTCTCTCAGTTGCGACACCGCGCGGCTCGTGAGGGAGGGCACAAGGTCCCTCGTGTCACCGGGACCACCGGTCCTGTCCACCCGGAACGACAAGGCCGGTCAGCGACGTCGCACGACCTTTCCGGCTCTCGGCCGGTCGCAGGCGGACGACGAACATCGAAGGCGGGGCCGGGCCACCTCGCCCGCCCGCAGGCCGCCGTCCCTTGGAGATGACGACATGACCGTGACCGTCCAGCCCCCTGCCGACACCGGCCACAGCGACGCGGCGTGGCGCGGCTTCACCGGTGAAGAGTGGATGCGGGAGATCGACGTCCGTTCCTTCATCCAGAACAACTACGCGCCCTACGAAGGCGGTTCGGCGTTCCTGGCCGGTCCCACGGACCGGACACTCGCCGTGTGGAGAACGGTCGCAGCCCTCTTCCCCGAGGAGCGCCGCAAGGGCATCCTCGACGTCGACACGGCGACGCCCTCCACCGTCACGTCCCACGCGCCCGGCTACATCGACCGCGACCGGGAGCTGATCGTCGGACTGCAGACCGAGGCCCCGCTGAAGCGGGCCATCATGCCGAACGGCGGACTGCGCATGGTCGAGAACGGGCTACGCGCCTACGGCTTCGAACCGGACCCCTTCGTCACGACGGTCTTCGGCACCTACCGCAAGACCCACAACGACGGCGTCTTCGACGCCTACACCCCCGAGATGCTGCGCGCCCGCAAGGCAGGCATCATCACCGGCCTGCCCGACGCCTACGGACGCGGCCGGATCATCGGCGACTACCGCCGCGTCGCGCTGTACGGGACCAGCCGGCTGATCGAAGCCAAGCGCGCCGAGCGGTCACGCCTCGACCACATCCCGTCCGCGGCCGACGTCATCCGCGACCGCGAGGAACTGGCGGAGCAGATCAGGGCGCTGGGCGAGCTGGAGCGCATGGCCGCCTCCTACGGCTGCGACGTCTCCCGGCCCGCCGCCACCGCACAGGAGGCCGTCCAGTGGCTGTACCTGGGCTTCCTGGCCGCGGTGAAGGAGCAGAACGGCGCGGCGATGTCCCTCGGCCGCACCTCCACCTTCCTGGACGTCTACCTCCAGCGTGACCTCGACGAGGGGCACATCGACGAGACCCGCGCCCAGGAGCTCGTCGACGACTTCGTGATCAAACTGCGGATCGTGCGGTTCCTGCGCACGCCGGAGTACGACGCGCTGTTCTCCGGCGACCCCACCTGGGTCACCGAGTCCATCGGCGGCATCGGAGAGGACGGCCGTCCTCTGGTCACGCGCACCTCCTTCCGCTTCCTCCAGACCCTCTACAACCTCGGACCCGCCCCGGAGCCCAACCTGACCGTGCTCTGGTCCCGTCGACTGCCCGAGGGGTTCAAACGGTTCTGCGCCCAGGTCTCCATCGACACCAGCTCGATCCAGTACGAGTCCGACGACCTGCTCCGCCCCCGCACGGGCGACGACTCGGCGATCGCCTGCTGCGTCTCCGCGATGGCGGTGGGCAAGCAGATGCAGTTCTTCGGCGCCCGCGTCAACCTCGCCAAGGCCCTCCTGTACGCGATCAACGGCGGCCGCGACGAGATGACCGGCGAGCAGATCGCCTCCGCGACCACCCCGCTGACCGGCGAGTACCTCGACTACGACGAGGTGGCCGACGCGTACGACCGCATGCTGGACTGGCTCGCCGCGACCTACGTCAACGCGCTCAACGTGATCCACTACATGCACGACAAGTACGCCTACGAGCGCGTCGAAATGGCCCTGCACGACCACCCGGTCCACCGCACGATGGCCTGCGGCATCGCGGGTCTCTCCGTGGCTGCCGACAGCCTCTCGGCCATCAAACACGCTCGCGTGAAGGTCCTCCGGGACTCCACCGGGCTCGCCGTCGACTACCAGGTCGAAGGCGACTACCCGGCCTACGGCAACGACGACGACCGCGCCGACGGGATCGCCGTCGACCTGGTCCGCTCCTTCATGGCCAAGGTACGGCGCCACCCCACCTACCGGGGTGCCGAACACACGCAGTCGGTCCTCACCATCACCTCCAACGTCGTGTACGGCAAGCACACGGGCAACACGCCCGACGGCCGGCGCGCCGGAGCACCGTTCGCCCCGGGCGCGAACCCGATGAACGGCCGCGACCACCACGGCATGGCGGCGTCGGCGCTGTCGGTCGCGAAGATCCCGTACGACCAGGCCCGCGACGGCATCTCCCTGACCTCGACCATCACCCCGGAGGGGCTGGGTCACGACCCGGCCGAACGCGCGGGACACCTCGTCGGGATCCTCGACGCCTACACCGCCGAAGGCGGCTTCCACATGAACGTCAACGTCCTCGACCGCGCCACCCTGGAGGACGCCATGGAACACCCCGAGAACCACCCGGAGCTGACCATCCGCGTCTCCGGATACGCCGTCAACTTCGTCCGGCTCACCCGCGAACAGCAGCTCGACGTCATCAGCCGCACGTTCCACGGTGCGCGATGACCACCGGTCGCATCCACTCCTGGGACCTGTCCACCGGCGTGGACGGGCCCGGGACCCGTTTCGTCCTCTTCCTCAGCGGCTGTCCGCTGCGCTGCCTGTACTGCGCCAACCCCGACACCTGGCACATGCGCGACGGGGAGCGGGTCACCGCGGACGACGTGGAGTCCCGCATCGAGCGGTACCGGCGGTTCACCGATATGGCCGGTGGGGGAGTGACCCTCACCGGAGGCGAGCCCCTGCTCCAGTCGGCCTTCACGGCCGAGGTCCTGCAGCGGTGCAAGGGGCTCGGCCTGCACACGGCCCTGGACACCTCCGGTGCCCTGGGTGCTCGGGCCGACGACGCCCTCCTGGCCGATACCGACCTCGTCCTGCTCGACGTCAAGTCCTTCGACGCCGGTGTCTACCGGCGCCTGACCGGCGGCCGCGTCGCGCCCACCCTCGGCTTCGCCGCCCGGCTGAACCGTCTCGGCGTCCCGGTCTGGATCCGCTACGTCCTCGTCCCCGGCTGGACCGACGACGCGGCGGCCGTCGACGGTCTCGCCCGCTTCCTCGGGGATCTGGACAACGTCGACCGCGTGGACGTCCTTCCCTTCCATGAGCTCGGTGCCGCCAAATACGACGCGCTCGGCATCCCCTTCCCCCTCCGCGACAATCCCGTTCCCGACGACGAACTGGTCGAGCGCGTGCGCGAACAGTTCCGCGCCCACGGACTCCGAGCCCTGTGAGACAACGGCATTCCCTGCCCGCTCTGCACGCACGGCCGCTCCGGCCATCCGATGCCGTCGGCCGAGGCCGCACGGGCCCCCGCTGTCACGGTTCCCGCGACGCCCCGCTGCCGCGGGCGGCACGCCTGATGGCACGGCACCGCTTCTTCTCGTAGGGGCTTCCGGGACCTCAGGAGCCCCTGCTGCCGACAGGAAGGAAGACACCTCATGCATCCGAAGTACGTGTACGACTTCGCCGAGGGCGGCCGGCACATGACCGACCTCCTCGGCGGCAAGGGCGCCGATCTCGCCGAGATGACCCGCATGGGCCTGCCCGTACCGCCCGGCTTCACGGTCACCACGGACGCCTGCCGGGACTTCCTGGAGACCGGGGAGCCACCCCCGGAGCTGGAACGCCAGATCGGTGAACACCTCGCCGCCCTGGAACGCACCGCCGGGCGACGGCTCGGCCAGGTGGACGACCCTCTGCTGCTCTCCGTCCGTTCCGGTGCCCCGGTCTCCATGCCGGGCACCATGGACACCATCCTCGACATCGGTCTCAACGACGTGTCCGTCCTGGGCCTGGGCAGGCCCCCTGGGCCGGAGCGGTTCGCCTGGGACTCGTACCGCCGCCTCGTGCAGATGTTCGGCAGCACGGTCATGGGCGTCGACAGCGCACGCTTCGAGAGCATCATGACCGCGATCAAACGGCAGCATCACGCCGCCGACGACACCCAGCTGGACACCTGCGACCTGATCCGCCTGGTCGAGACCTACAAGGATCTGATTCTGGAAGAGACGGGAGAGGAATTCCCCCAGGACCCCGCCGAGCAGCTCCGCCGGGCCGTTCTCGCCGTCTTCGCCACGTGGAACGGCGAGCGGGCGCGGCTCTGCCGGCGTCGCGAGCACATTCCCGACACCCTGGGCACCGCCGTCACCATCCAGACCATGGTCTTCGGCAACCGCGGCCCCGACTCCGGCAGCGGCGTCGCCTTCACCCGTGTCCCGGCGACCGGACTGCCCGGCGTCTACGGCGACTACCTGCCGAACGCCCAGGGCGAGGACGTCATCGCCGGAATCCGTAACACCGTTCCCCTCCGTGAACTGGAACACCTCGACCCGGTCTCCTTCGGAAGGCTGCGCGACTGCATGCAGACGTTGGAAAGTCACTACCGGGGCCTTTGCGGCATCGAGTTCACGATCGAGCGGGGCACGCTGTGGATGCTGCAGACCCGGCCGCCGAGGCAGCCGGGTCCCTGCCGCGCCGACGCGACAGGGATCCCGCAGGCCGTGCGCCCCACGGGGGGATGAGAGCGCATGGCACAAGGGGGGACCCCTTGACTGAGAACGCCTTGCCGCACGCGCCCGGTCCAAACACCCCGGGCAGAGAGAAAGTGGAGCGACAGCGGAAACGTCCGTACCGGAACGGATGCCTGGAGACGCGTGAAGACCGGACGGAATGGGCGAGGGCGTGGGTCACCGGCTCGACGCGCAGCCGGGACGGCCATCCATTGGCGTCGCCGCTCCTTGGGCGGATCACCCCGGCCAGGACGGCGGCCGAGGCGATCACCGGAGATCGGTGTCGCGGCCGGCGGTGAGCCACTCGCGGACCCCACGCCGGCGCCGCACGGCCTTGACCAAGCCCTCGCTGAACGGGACGAGCGCGCCGCTCAGGCGGTCGCGCGGCATCCGACATCGCGAACAGGTCGTGGCCGTCGACCTCCACCCGGCCGGCGTCGATGTCGTCGAGCCCCGACAGGCAGTTCAACAGGGTGGTCTTCCCGGAACCGGAGGGCCCCATGACTCCCACCATCTCGCCGTGGCGCACGTGGAGGTCCAGGTCGAGCAGGGCGGTGACCTCGACGGAGCCCGTCCGGTAGATCTTGCCCAGGCCCCGAAGAGGGGGCCGAAGGGCCCGATCGACGCTGCCGCGATCAGGCGTCCGCGGTCGCTCGGGCGCGTCGCCGGACCGCGGTGGCGGCCAGGGTTCCCGCGGCCGTCGCGGTGAGGGCGAGGAGGACGAATCCCCATGTGTAGTCGTGCGCGATGCTGTCGACCGCTCCCATCACAAGGGGTGGGAAGAAGCCTCCGAGACCGCCCGCCGCACCGACCACTCCGGTCACCGAGCCGACCCGCTCGGCCGGTACCAGCCGTGCGACGAGGGCGAAGACGGCGCCGGACCCGGCGCCCAGGCCGGCGGCCATGCCGAAGAAGGCCGCCGTTCCCGCGGGGACCAGGTCCGCTTCGAACGCCGCGACCAGGGCGCACACCGCAACGATCCCGTAGGAAACCGTCAGTACAGGTACGGGATGGATGCGGTCCGACAGCCAGCCGCCCACGGGTCGCATGGCCACGGCGAGGACGACGAAGCCCGCGGTCCGCAGTGCGGCGTCGGAGCGGCCGAGGTCGTAGGCCCGGGTGAGATAGGTCGGCAGGTAGACGCTGAAGGCGACGAATCCTCCGAAGGACACGGCGTACAGGAACGCCAGCTGCCAGGTGGCAGGCGTGCGTACGGCCAGGGCGGTGCGCGAGATAAGCGACCCCGTCGCCGTCGCGCGCCCCGGCCTGTCGCGCAGGAGGAACCAGGCCGCTCCGGCATAAACCGCGAGGCAGCCGGCTACGAGATCGAAGGGGAAGGCACGGCCGACGGCGTCGGCGAGCTGGACCGTGGTGAACGCCGACAGGGCGGTTCCACCGGTGCCGATGCCGAAGATCCCGAGAGCCACGCCCCGCCGTGCGGGCGGGTACCAGGCGTTGACGAACGGCACGCCGACGGCGAAGGCCGTTCCCCCGAGCCCGAGGAGGAAGCCGCCTGCGAGCACCTCTGCCAATGAGTCGGCGAGGTGACCCAGGTACAGCACAGGGAGGATCGTCAGGGCCGCGACGAGGGGGAAGACGCGGCGTGCACCCCAGCGGTCCGTCAGCGCCCCTGCCGGTATCCGGCCGAGCGCGCCCACCACCACGGGCACGGCGACCACCAGCGACTGTTCGAAGGAGCTGAGGCCGAGGTCGTCCCGCAGCCGTGGGCCCAGGGGAGCCAGCAGCGCCCACGCCCAGAAGCAGAGGGCGAACCCGATCGTGGCGAGGAGCAGCATCTGCCACGCCCGCGGCGCGTCCGCGACCGGCGGGTTCGCGGTGTTCCGGACCATGGTGGCCTCCCGGCAGTGAGCCGTGTGGACGGCGTGAGCCGTGCTGTTCCCCACCCTCCGGCCGCCGGCCCCAGGCTCCAAGGGCCACTCGTTCCTTTCCATGGCCGTCCGGCCCCCGGCCAGGGGCCGGACGGCCCTGTGCGGGCGTCCTGGGGCGGCGCACGGTGGGAGTGGCGGAGGGCACAGAGGCAGGGGCGTCCCGGTTCTGCCAGCCCGCCCGCCGCCGGGAGCGTGAGTGGCGATGATGTTCTGGTACGGCGACGGCATGAACGGATGGGGCTGGTTCGCCATGTCGGCCGGCATGGTGTTGTTCTGGGGGCTGCTCATCACCGTCGCGGTGATGCTCTTCCGCTCGCTGGACCGCGCCGCAGAACGGCCCCGGGGTTCCGGGACGGCCTCGTCGGCCGAGCGGATCCTGGGCGAGCGACTGGCGCGTGGTGAGATCGACGAGGAGGAGTACCGTCGGCGACTGACCGCCCTGCGCGGCGCGGAACCGTGAGCCCCATGACCGGCCGGGATGCGGGCGGGGGACCGGCCGGTCACCCTGGGAGCATGACCGGTCGGATGCCCGGGGAGCCGGGCCGACGCTCGGATGCGCTCCGTGAGCTGACCGCACGGCACGGAGGGCGTGGAGGGCTGTTGCCGGCCGCGCTGGAGCGTGCCAGGTCCGGTACCGGTGAAGAGCCCGCAGCATGGGCCCCTCAGGTCGCGGAGGCAGCCGGGCTTCCGGCGGCCGCGGGTCTCGGCCCGGCCACCTTCTTCGCCGACCTCGCCGCCCCGCGCGGCGAGCGGCATGTGCGGGTGTGCACCGCGACGGCGTGCTTCGCCGCGCGGGGCGGACGCCATCTGGCCGAGGTCGAACGGGCGCTCGGAGTAACGGCCGGCGCGGTCGACGAGGCGGGTGCGACCTCACTGCAGACCGTGCACTGCCTCGGCTACTGCTACGCGGGCCCCGCCGCCCTCGACGGCACTCTTCCCCGTGCGGGCCCGGATCTGGCCGACCAGCTTGGCGGGCGGGCGGAACCGCGCACGCCAGGCACCCCCGCGGCCGACACCACCGGGGCGCCCGTCCTCCTCGCCGGCATCGTGGGAGGGCAGGACGCCTGGGACGTGTGGCGGGCCGCGGTGACCGGGCTGCGGCCCGATGACGTACAGGAGGAGACCGCAGCGTCGGGACTTCGCGGGCGGGGCGGCGCCGGATTCCCGGTGGCCGGCAAGTGGGCCGCGGCGGCGGGGAAGCCGGGTGCGGTCGTCGTCGCCAACGGAGACGAGGGCGACCCGGGCTCGTATGCCGACCGGCTGCTCATGGAGGAGGACCCCGAGCGCGTCCTCGCGGGACTCGCGCTGGCCTGCTTCGCCTGCGGCGCCGGGCGCGGGATGGTCCTGGTGCGCTCCGAGTACCCGAAAGCGATGGCTCGGTTGCGCCGGGCGGTGGCACGCGCGACAGAGGCGGGCGACCTGGCTCCCTCGGCCGGGGCGACCGGTCCGCGGCCGTTCGTCGAGATCGTCGAAGGTGCGGGTTCCTACGTCTCCGGCGAGGAGACCGCCCTCATCGCCCGCCTCGAAGGCGCTCGCGGCTGTGCGCGCCCCCGGCCCCCCTACCCCACGGACCACGGCCTATGGGACGCGCCGACGGTGGTCAACAACGTGGAGACGCTGGCAGCCGTGCCCTGGATCGTCGCCCACGGTGGAGCGTCCTACGCCCGGCGCGGCGTACCGGACGAGACCGGCACCAAACTGGTGTGCCTGTCCGAACGCTTCGCCCGCCCCGGTGCCTACGAGGTCGAACTCGGCACTTCTGTTGGCGAGATCGTCACCCGGTTCGGCGGCGGTCTTAAGGAGGGTCGTGAGCCCGTTGTCGTTCAGATCGGCGGCCCCCTCGGCGGCTTCCTCGCCGGGACCGCCCTCGATGTCCCGCTCACCACGGCCGCACTCGCCGAGCATGGTGCCGCTCTCGGGCACGGTGGCATGGTCGCCTTCGACGCCGACACCGATCCGTACGCACTTCTGCGGCACATCTGGGAGTTCGCCGCCGACGAGAGCTGCGGGGCCTGTTCGCCCTGCCGGGTCGGCACACGGCAGGGGCTCGAACGTGCGCAGGGTCGAGGTGGGCCGGGGGAGTCCTACGAGCGGCTGGCACGGCTGATGGGCGAGGCAAGTCTCTGCGCCTTCGGCCGCCGCGTCCCGGCCGCCGTGCGCAGCCTGGCCCGCGCCTACGGGTCGGCGCTGGAAGGGTGGGACCGATGACCCGGCTCCAGGTCGACGGCGTTCCGGTCGAACTGCCTTCCGGGGCCTCGCTGCTCGACGCGGTACGCGCCGCCGGAGCTGACCTTCCCACCCTCTGCCATGACGACCGTCTCCGGCCGGCCGGCTCCTGCCGGACCTGCCTGGTACGCGCCGACGGCCGCACCGTCGCCGCCTGCGTCACACCTGCCACGTCGGGCCTCACCGTGGAAACCGCCGACGAGGACGTGCGGAATCTGCGCCGGGACGCGGTCGCCCTGATTGCCTCGGCGCTTCCACCACACGCGCTCGTCGGCAGTGCGCACAGTGAACTGGCCGACGTATGCCGGGACTTGGGGATCCCGACGGACGCGGCGGTCGGTGACCCCACGCGCGGAAGCGACGAGAGTCACCCGTACGTCCACCTCGACCGCGACCTGTGCATCGCCTGCGGGCGCTGCGTCCGGATGTGCTCCGACGTCCAGGGCACCTTCGCGCTCACCCTCACCGGGCGCGGTGCAGACACGGTCGTCGCCCCGGGCACCGGCGGCGCCTGGGCACAGTCCGACTGCGTGTCCTGCGGCGGCTGCGTCGACACCTGCCCCACCGGGGCGATCACCCAGCCCGGACCCGGTCAGGGCATCACCTCACGGAAGGCACCCGCCGACCGCGTGCGCACCACCTGCGGCTACTGCGGCGTCGGCTGCACCCTCGACGTCGTCGTCCGTGAGGACCGCGTCGCCGCAGTGCTGCCCGCCCGGGACGGGCCCGTCAACCGCGGCCACGCCTGCGTCAAGGGCCGCTTCGCGTACGGGTACCTCGGCTCCGCCGAGCGTCTCACCGAACCCCTGGTCCGCGAGAACGGGAGCCTGCGGCCCGCGAGCTGGACCGAGGCGATCGACCGGATCGCCGACGGACTGCGCGCCGCCGTACGGGACGGCGGCCCCGACTCGGTCGCCGCGATCTCCTCCGCCCGCGCCACCAACGAGGAGAACTACCTCCTCCAGAAGTTCCTGCGGACCGTCATCGGCACCAACAACGTCGACAACTGCTCCCGTCTCTGCCACGCCCCTTCCGCCGCCGGACTCACCGCCTCCTTCGGGCGCGCCGGCGGCACCGACCCCTTCGACGACGTCGAAACCGCCGACTGCCTCCTGATCGTCGGCGCCAATCCTGTCGAGGCCCACCCCGTCGTCGGGGCCCGCCTCCTCCAGAGGGCACTCGCAGGCGCCTCCCTGGTCGTGGCCGACCCCCGCGCGGTTGGCCTCGCCGGCCATGCCGACGTACACCTGCGTCCGCGCCCCGGCACCAACGTCGCCCTCTTCCACGGCCTCGCCCACGTCCTCGTCGACGAAGGCATGACCGACCCGGACTTCCTCCGTGAGCGCGCCACCGGACTGGACGAACTCGCGGAACTGCTGGCTGACTACCCGCCCGAGCGGGTCGCCGAGATCACTGGTGTGCCCGCCGATGACATCAGGAAGGCCGCCCGGCTGTACGGCCGCGCGGAGCGGCCGGCCGTCGTGTACGGCCTCGGCGTCACCGAGCATCTGCACGGCACCGACGGCGTACGCACCCTCGCGAACCTCCCCATCCTGCGGGGCGCCGTCGGCCGCACCGGACGGGGATTCGGCATCAGCCCCCTGCGCGGCCAGAACAACGTCCAGGGCGCATCCGACATGGGAGCCCTGCCCGACCTCCTCCCCGGCTACGGACGCGTCACCGACCCCGAGGCCCGTGCCCGCGCCGAGGCGGTGTGGGGCCGGCCGGTCCCCGAGCGGCCGGGCATGCGCATCCCCGAGATGTTCGCGGCGGCCCGGGACGGCCGGCTACGGGCACTGTGGGTCATCGGCGAGGACGTGTGCGCGACCGACCCGGACAGCCGGCGCGTCGCCGAGGCCCTCGACGCCTGCCCGCTCGTCGTGGTGAACGAACTGTTCCTCGGGGAAACCGCCCGGCACGCCGACGTCGTCCTGCCCGTGGCCTCCTGGCTGGAGAAGGACGGGACCTTCGTCAACTTCGACCGCCGCTTCCAGCGCGTACGGCAAGCGGTGAGGCCACCCGGAACAGCGCGCTCCGACTTCGAGGCCGTGCACGCCGTCGCCGACGCCCTCGGTGCCGACCTGGGCTGCCCCACGCCGGCAGCGGCTCTCGCCGAGTGCGGACGCGTGACACCGCTCTTCGCGGGGCTCTCACACGAGCGGATCGACCAGGAAGGGGCTGTGCCCTGGCCCTGCCCCGCACCGGACCGGCCGGGCGAAGCCACCCTGTACGCGGAGGAGTTCGCCACGGCGGACGGACGCGCTCATCTGTCGGCGGCCCCTTACCTGCCGCCCGGCGAGGGGCCGGACCAGGACTATCCGCTGGTGCTCGTCACAGGGCGCCGATGGGCGCACTACAACTCGGGAAGCATGACCCGACGCGGCGGCAACCTCCTCCTCGACGCGAACGACCTCCTGGACCTGAACCCGGAGGACGCCGCCCGGTTCGGGGTCCGGAACGGCACCCCGGTCACCGTCGAGAGCCGCCACGGGCAGGCGCGACTCGTCGCCCGCGTCGGCAGGGACCTCGCCCCGGGGCAGGTCTTCTGCGCGTTCCATTTCCCGGCCAGCGGTGTCAACTCCCTCACCTCGGAACATGCCGACACCGTGACCTCGTGTCCGGAGTACAAGGTCACGGCGGTACGGCTGCGGCCGACGGCACGCGAGGGTTGATCGGCACCGAGGTCAGGCGTGGGGCACGACGGCCACGGGCACCGGGCTGTGGTGCAACACCGCGTGGGCCACGCTGCCGATGCGCGCGCCCAGCACCGAACGGCGCGTACGCCGACCCACCACCACGAGCGCGGCCTCTCCGGCGGCCTCGACCAGTTCGAGGCCGGCCGATCCGACCACCACGCGGGCGGCGGTCCTTACGTCCGGGTACTTCGCGCGCCACGGCTCCAGCAGCTCTTCCAGCGAACGCTCGATCTCCGGAGCCACGGCGAGGCGGATGTCCGGAACCATGGCGGGTCCCAGTCCGGCGAACAGCGGAAGCTGCTCCGCGTACACGACATGGACCGGGAAGTCACGCCAGGCGGCTTCCTCGAAGGCGAAACCCAGCACGGCGTCCATCGGCTGCCGCACGTCGGTCCCCACCACGACGGGGCCTCTGGGAGCCGTCGCCCCGCTGCCCGCCCGTACCAGCACGACAGGCCGCTCGACGGCGCCGGCGACCGTCAGTCCGACCGAGCCGAGCAGATAGCCGGCCACACTGCCGAGGGCCCGTGAGCCGAGGACCAGCAGCTCGCTCTCCTCGGCCGCGGCGACGAGGGCCGGCACGGGCCCCGCCGGCAGCAGCCGGGTGGTCACCGACAGGCCGGGATGCCGCTCGCGCAAGCCTGCCGCGGTGCGCGACAGCATCTCCTCGGCCCACGCGTCGTCGGACCCACGTGGCATGAGTGACAGCACGGTCTCCGGAACCGGTTCCCTGGCGTACACCAGGTGCACGCCGGCGCCGCGCAGCAGCGCCTCCTCGGCCGCCCATTCCGCGGCGGCCGCCGCTTGTTGTGTGCCGTCCAGGCCGACCGCGATGTTCCGCGTCATGACCGCGTACCTCCTCGTGCGGTGTCATCCGTGTCGTACGTGAGACGGGTGGAGGAGACCGAGACCACGCCGTCGACGGTCGCGACCATGCGCTCGATCGCCGGGATCATGCCTCGGAAGCGCAGCCTGCCTGCGAGGTCCACCCGCCCGTCGCGGACTTCGACGGTGAGGGCGGTCGGTTCGAGACGCAGCGTGTCGCCGAGCACGTCCTCGACGATCTCCCGGCGGATGTCGGCGTCGTCGCGGAGGAAGATGCCCAGCAGATCGCGGCGGCTCACGATGCCCACCAGCCGGTCCTCGTCGTCGACGACGACGAGCCGCTTGACCCCCTGGACCTCCATCAGCCGCGCCGTCTCCGCCACGGTCCAGTCCGGGCGGGCGCACACGGCGGGTGCCGACATCAGCTCCTCGGCCCGTGTCCCCTCTGCCTTGGCACGCTCCCATGCCTCCAGATCCGGGACGGCCGGGAGGTCTCCCGGTGCGGTGGGCTGGTCAGCGGTCTTGCGCAGCAGATCCCCCTCCGACACGACTCCGATCACCCGGTTCTCTCCGTCCACCACCGGCAGCGCGGTGACCCGGTGCTGCGACAGCACCCACACGATGTCCTTGAACGGTGCGTCGCCGTGGACGCTCACCACCTCACGGGTCATCAGCCTGTCGATCCTGCGGTGCCGCATCGTCCTCTCCTTCCCTGTGCGGACGTGCGTGCCTCGCCCACCAGGCGAGCGGCGCAGCCGTCCCAGGTGTCGAGGGCCGGATAGCCGTCCTCGGTGAGTTCCGTGCCGCTGAGTTCGGCGAGCACCTCGACGAACTCGAGGACGTCCAGCGAATCCATTCCTCCTTCACGGACGTGGCGGGCTCCGGTAGTTCTCACCCTGCGGCGCGAAGCCCATCCTCGGGCAGTGCCGAATGGTCCCCTTCCGGGACTGTTCGCCCCTATGACGGTCGGCCGGCCAGGACGCACGGTGGAGGCGAGAGCGCCGGTCTCGGGAGGACGGCCGGGCGCGCGGGGCCGGGAGGCGAGAACCGTGACTGCGACTGAAACACGGCGAGGCCAGGAGAGGCCACGCGTCGGACTGTGGGCTCATGTCGGCGACCGGTTGATCGTGGGCGGTGCCACGGTCGGGAACGAGCGGCGTGACGGTGAGATCGTCGGGCTGCACCGCGCCGACGGAACTCCCCCCTTCGACGTCCGATGGTCGGACACGGGCCGGGTCACCCTGGTGTTCCCGGGCCCGGACGCGCGGGTCCAGCACTTTCCGACGCATGACACGAAGGCCGCTACGCGGTCGTGAACTCCGCGGCCGCGTCCACCACGCCTGGCACCGCTCGGGCGAGCCGCAGGGCCAGGTCCGCGGATACGGACGGGGGAAGGCGCCCGGTGAGTGTCACCGCGCCGTCCGCGACCCGTACGGTGAGGGAGGCGTCGCCTTCCGGGATCAGGTGCGTGAGGAGTTCGTGCCTCACGTCCTCGGCGAGTTCCGCGTCGGAGCGCAGGTAGACCTTGAGCAGGTCGCCCCGACTGACGACACCGACCGGGCGGCCGCCCTCGTCCACCACGGGAAGCCGCTTGAGACTACCCCGCCCCATCAGCCGCGCCGCCCCGGCGATCGTGGCACCGCGCGGCACGGTGACGGCCGGCGCCGACATCAAGCTACCCGCCGTCACCGATCGCACGCTGTCCTGGTTCTCTCCCGGAACCTTCCCGAGAATGTCCGCCTCGGACACCACGCCGACCACCCGCCCCTCGGCCGACAGCACGGGAACCGCGCTCACACCCCAGCGCCGCATGGACCGGACGATCTCCTTGACCGGTGCGTCGAGCCTGGCGGAGATCACCGCATGGGTCATCACGTCGTCGACGGTACGTGGGTGCTTCATGACCGGCCTCCGGTACTCCTGCTCCCCGAGTCCTGTTGCTGAGAGCGTGCCGCCGCCGGGCGTCGGCGGCTAGGGCCGAAAGGGGCACGTCCGGACCCGGGCAGCCCTGGCACGGACCTTGGGCCCGGTGCTTTCCTGAAAGTGAGGAGGGGCTCGCCCCAGGGACGCGGGGAAGCGGCTTCGAGCCGCGCACCGCGCGATCAGGATCCGCGAGAAGCGGATGGGCCCCTCCTTCAGTCGTCTCTGAAGGCCACCTCCACGCGTGGGTCCGGGGCGGACCACACCCAGGGCCGACCGGCCCTACCGAGCGCCCGCAGCGCGGTGCGAGCGTGGCAGCAGGTCACCACTCGACCCGGAAGGCGGTGGGCACGATGGAGTCGCCCCTGGTGGTAGGAGTCGACGGGTCCGATGCCAGTCTCACGGCTTTGGACTGGGGCGTCGACGAAGCGGTACGGCACGGGCTTCCCCTGCGGATCGTCCACGCCTCGCTGTGGGAACGGTACGAAGGAGTCGTCCCGACCTGGGCCACGGACCGGCCCTCGGGCCAGGTCCTCGCCGAGAACATCGTCGGCGTCGCGGCCGAACGCGCCCGGCGTCGTGCACCCGACCTGTCTGTCACCACGGATGTCCTCGCTGAGGACCCCTCCACCGGGCTGCTCAGGGAGGGCCGGAACGGCTCGATCCTCGTCGTGGGGTCCCGGGGGCGCGGCGAGTTCGCCGATGTTCTGCTCGGATCCGTCGGCCTCCTCGTGGCCGCCCGGGCACACTGCCCGGTCGTCGTCGTGCGTGGGGAGCGGCAGGCGCTGGAGGCGCGCCACGAGCGAGTCCTGCTCGGCGTCGGAGAACACGACGTGGACTCGCCGGCGGTACGGTTCGCTTTCCGCGAGGCGGCGGTCCGGGACGCGGAACTCGACGTCGTCCGCGCCTGGCGACGACCGGTGCATGGACCGGCCGACCACCTGCTGATGAAGCGGTCCGGGGGAGTCTATTTCGCGGAAGAGTCCACCGCACTGCTTGACAAGGCTCTTGAGGCCGCGGCGTCCGAACATCCCCAGGTCCGCCTGCGCAGGAGTTCGGTCGAGGGCCCCGCCCACACGATTCTGACCGAGCGCTCGGCCGCCGCCGACCTGCTGGTCGTCGGGGCACGACGCACGGACAGGCTCGTCGGCCTGGAACTCGGCAGGGTCGCCCACCGCACCCTGCACCACGCCTCGTGTCCGGTCGCCGTCGTACCCCAGCGGAATCCGCAGACCATGGAAGGAGTCCAGTGATGAACACGGCAACGGGAATCCGCGTCTGAACGGCAAGGGACCGTGCGTTGCCCTGGAGGCGCGAGGCAGGGCGAGCGGTATCCCTTCTCCCCCGCGCTCGTGTGTCGGCGGCGTACGCCCGGTCCTGCGTTCTGAGAGGAGAACGCGGGTCAGGAGTCGTGGAGCATGTCGCGCATGTGGGCGATCTCGGCGGTCTGGGCCTTGATGATCTGGTCGGAGAGGTCCTTGGCGGTGAGGGTGAGTCCGGCGACGAGTGTGACCGCGGCGACTGTAAGGGCGGTGCGTCGGCGGGCGGTACGGGCGGCGGGGGTCTTCATGACCTGCCTCCGGGGACGCGGCCGGTCCGGTGGAACAGGGCAGCGGCGGCCAGGGCGAGGCCCGCGAGCCAGGCGAGGGCGAGGAGCAGGGGACCGGTGGCGTCGAAGCCGGGTGTCACGGCGGCGTCGGCCAGGACGCGGCCGGCGCCGTAGCCGGGCAGGGCGTGGGCCCAGTCGGGCGGGGTGGGGCGGAGCATGGGGCTCTGGCCGATGCCCAGGTCGAGGAAGGGGACGAGGAAGGCGATGAGGATGCCGCCGAGCCGTCCGAAGACCGGGCCGAGCAGGACCCCGACCAGACCGTAGGTGAGGGCGATGAGCACACTGGCGGCGATGTAGCGGGGCCAGTCGCGGGCGTCGAAGACGGTGGCGGTGACGGCGAGGGAGGCGGTCGTCGCCGCGAGCGCGCCGAGGGCGACGACGGTGAGTCGTGCGGCGAGCAGGGCGGTGGGACGGAAGCCGGCCAGCGCGAGCCGTCGGTCGGCGGCGCGGGCGTCGAGGACCGTGAACAGGCCGGTCAGGGCGGCGAGCGAGCCGATGGCGATCGGGGCCATGGTGCCGCCGTGGATGTCGGGCAGCCAGGCCCGCACCGTACGGTCGGCGCCGTTCTCGGGGACGGTCAGCGTGGTGAATTCGCTCGGGGTGGTCGCGACCGCGAGGAGGACGAAGACGGCGGGGACGGCGACGAGCAGCACCCACAGCACCCGGTTGCGGCCCGTCTCCCGCAGGCCCGCCCTCATGCCCGCGGTCAGCTGGGCCCGGCGCGACCCGGGTGCGGCGCGGCGACGAGCGTGCGCGGTGCGGCTGGTCGCGGTGATGACCGTCCAGGCGGCCACGAGCGCGGTGGCGGTCCAGGCCAGGGCCCAGCCGAGGTCGCCGACCCGTCCGCCGTGTCCGGACGGCAGGTCCACCATCCACAAGGTGACGAAGTGGGTCGGCAGAATCCGGGTGAGCGGCCGGTCGGCGGCGCCGAGGACGGGTCCGAGGAACACGTCGAGGATCCACACGAACAGCACCAGCACGGTGCCGTTGACCGGGTTCGCGACCAGGGCGCCGATCACCGCCCCGATCGCCAGGTAGATCACGGCGTACATCACGGTCCCCGCGATGACCCGTCCGGGCGTGTCGCCCAGGCCGGTGCGGGCGGCGAGCGCGACCAGGGCGGCGGCCGAGGCGAGCAGCGCGAGGGCCAGGCCGGTCGCCGTACGGGCGGCCACGAGCCGGGCCGGGGCCAGTCCGGCGAGGACCAAGCGGCGGTCGGCGGCGCGGGCACCGCGCAGCTGGAAGTACATGGCGACGGCGGCGATGAACCCGGCGGCCCACCCGGCCGTCGCGGTCTCGACCGGGGGCCCGCCGACGCCGCCGAGGAGCTCGGCGGCGTCGGCCAGGGGGCGGGAGGCGACGACGACGAAGACGACCGGTACGAGGACGAGCACCAGCAGGTTCACCGGAGTGCGCGCCGCATCGGTCAGGAAGCGGCGGGTGAGGAGGCCGGCGGTGGTCATGTCCCCACCGCCCGTCCGTCGCGGAGCCGCACGATACGGTCGAAGCGCTCGGCGTCGGTGACGAAGTGACTGATGATCAGCACCGAGCGGCCGGCTTGACGTCGCTCGGCGACGAGGCCCCAGAACTTCAGGTACGTGTCGAAGTCGAAGCCCGCGTACGGCTCGTCGAGGAGCAGCACCTCGGGGTCGGCGAGCAGCGCCAGGCCCAGGTTGAGCTTGGCCAGCGTCCCGCCCGAGAGCCGGTCGGCGCGGGCGGCCGCGTACTTCTCGAAGCCGAGCCGGGCGTAGAGCCCGGCACGGTGGGCGCGCTCGACCTGTTCGGGCAGCTCGTAGGCGTGGCCGAAGAGCTCGAAGTGTTCGTCGCAGGTGAGGCGCTCGTACACGATCGGCTCCTGCGGGCAGTACCCGATCCGTCCGCGGCGGGTGACCGTTCCCGCGTCCGGGGCCAGGTCCCCGACGAGGATCCGCATCAGTGTGCTCTTACCCGAGCCGTTCTCACCGACCAGACCGACGACCTCTCCCGCCGCCAGTGTCAGGTCCACCCCGCGCAGCACCAGGGACGATCGTCGGAACAGCCCGCGTCCGTACGCTTTGACGATCCCGTTCGCGGTGAGGAGGGCGGCATCGGCGATGGCTTCCCCAGCGCTCGTCCGGGCCGTCTCGCCGGTCACCGTGCCCTCCGGGAGCCGGTGGGCGGGGGAGCCGGGATGTCGCGCAGCGTGTCGGCGACGGCCCAGGTCAGTGCGGCGGCGATGACCGTGGCGCCCCACAGTCCCCAGGCGGCGGCGGAAGCCTCGCCGGCCAGAAGGGCCGGCAGCGCGAGGAGGCTCGCGACCGGCAGGGCGACGGTCACCGAGCGGGTGGGGCCGCGACGCCGGTGGACCTGGAGGGCCGAGGCCGCCACCGAGAGGACGCCGCCTGCGAGCAGGAGCCGGATCAGGACGGTCACGACGGGTCACCTCCGGGCGGCGGGCAGGTGCGCCGGACTCGCGCGGGGCCACCCGTTCGGCGTGCGGGACCGAGGCGGGGCCGGAACGCGGGTGTCCGCGCTGCATACGCGGCCCAGGCCTCGCCGAAGCGGGCGGCGACCTCGCGTTCCTCGCTGCGGGCGAGGCGGACGTACATGTAATCGCGGACGTACACGTAAATCAGGACGACCAGCGGCCACAGGCCGAAGGCGGCGTCAGCCATGACGGCCTCCCGCACGGGCCCGCGACGAGGGCCGCGGGCGGCGCTGTCCGTGGGCGAGGGCAGCCATGCGACCTTGGTACGCGGCCTGGTCGATGCGGCCGTGGAGGCGCAGGCCCACCGCCCACCGCTCGGCGGCGTCCAGCGCGGCCCGGCGTCCGGCCACGCGGGCCAGCGGCGGGCAGCGTGGCTCGTCCGGGGTGATCAGGCGGGCGATCTCATAGAGGACGCCCGTCGCGATCAGCCCCGCGGCGACGGCGGCGATCACGGTGATCACGGGACTCGCCCCGGCTCGGCCGGCCGTCAGGGGCGCCCGGACTCGTTGCGGTCGTGGTCCTCATGCCGGTCGTCGTGGCCGTCGTGCATGTCCTGGCCGTGCATGCCGCGCATCATGAAGAACATCATCAGCGGGCAGGCCAGCGCGACGCCGAGGAACGCCAGAGTGCCGACGGGAAGGCCGAGAGCAAGGGTCCCGACGACGGCGATCGCAACGGCGATGGCGTACAGGCCCCATTGGTTCTGCTTCATCACGGGCCTCCTTCCTCTCTCCCATCGTCTCCCTGCTGTTTCCCCGGCGATGGGGCCGAACGGTTCCTCCCAAGCGTCCGTTGGGCCCTGCCATGCCTGGTGGCATCTCCGGATGCCGCGCGGGAGGCTGCGCCTCGCCGACGCGATCTCCGCCTACTTCGTCCCGGCGGTGATCGGTATCGCGATCGCCGCCTTCGCTCTCTGGTACACGATCGGCCCCGCTCCGGCCCTCACCCTGGCCCTGGTCTCCGCCGTCGCCGTGCTGATCATCGCCTGCCCCTGCGCCCTCGGTCTGGCCACCCCGCTCTCGGTCATGGTCGGCACCGGCAAGGGGGCGAGGGCCGGCATCCTCATCCGTTCCGCCGAGGCCCTGGAGACGGCGCACAAGCTCGACACGATCGTCCTGGACAAGACGGGCACGGTCACCGAGGGCAGGCCGGTCCTCACCGATGTGGAACCGGTCGGCGGCTTCGGCGAGGACGAGCTGCTCGCGCTCGCGGCCGCTGCCGAGAGCGACAGCGAGCACCCGCTCGCCCGGGCGGTCGTCGAGGGCGCCCGTGACCGCGGCCTGTCCGTCCCCTCCGCCTCGGCCTTCGACTCCGTCACCGGCAAGGGCGTCCGGGCTACCGTGGACGGTCGCGCCGTGCTCGTGGGCACGGCGCGGTTCCTCGCGGACGGCGGCGTCGACACCACCGACGTGGCCGAGCGGGCCGGGCGGCTGTCCGAGCGGGGCAGGACGCCGGTGCTCGTCGCGGCCGACGGGCGCGCCGCCGGCGCGCTGGCCGTCGCCGACACCGTCAAGGACGACTCGGCCCGTGCCGTGTCCGCCCTGCGGCACCTCGGTACGGACATCGTGATGCTCACCGGCGACAACGCCCGCACCGCCGCCGCGATCGCCGGCCAGGTCGGCATCCCCCGCGTCCTGGCCGAAATTCTGCCCGAGCACAAGGCGGACGAGATCCGCCGTCTTCAGGGCGAGGGGCGCACGGTCGGCATGGTCGGCGACGGCATCAACGACGCCCCCGCTCTCGCCCAGGCCGACGTGGGCCTGGCGATCGGCACGGGTACCGACGTCGCCATCGAGTCCGCGGACATCACCCTCGTCTCCGGCTCCCTCGCCGGAGTCGTCACCGCCATCCGCCTCTCGAAGGCGACCATGCGCAACATCAAGCAGAACCTGTTCTTCGCCCTCGTCTACAACGCCGTAGGCATCCCGCTCGCGGCCGGCGCCCTCTACCCCCTCTGGGGCATCCGCCTCAGCCCGATCATCGCCGCGGCAGCCATGGCACTGTCCTCCCTGTCCGTCGTCACCAACGCCTCCCGCCTGCGCCGCTGGCACCCCGCACCACTGCCCGAAGCGGGCGGCAGAGCGTCACAGCCCGAAGTCGAGACCGCCGCGACCGACATCACGCGGCGCAAGGACGGCCCGGACGGTCTCGGGACGGCCGTCGACCCCGTGTGCGGCATGGAGGTCGACCCTGCGACCGCACCCGAACACCGGGAAACTCCCGCAGGCACACTCCACTTCTGCTCCACCCACTGCGCCACCACGTACGACGGCGATCCCGACCGCTACACGCCCTCCCTGAGCCGACGTCATCCGTAGCGATCACATCAAGGGGACGACGGCGACCGGCGCGGGGCTGTGGTGGATGACCGCGTGGGCGACATGGCCGAGATGCGTGCCGAGGGGGACCTTTCGGCTCCTGCGTCCCACGATGACGAGCCCCGCGTTCTGCGACGCCTCGACCAGCTGGTAGGCAGGCGAGCCCACCACCGCCGTGGCTGCCACGTCCACGCCCGCGTACCGCTTCCGCCACGGTGCCACCAGGTCGTCCAGACCGCCGAGGAGGTGGTCGCCCAGCTCCTCGCCGATGCCCGGGTCCACGGCGGCCGCGTAGCCGTACGAGGCGGGAAGCGTCCAGCTGTGCAGGAAGCGAAGCGTCGTGTTCCTGCGGGCGGCCTCATTGAACGAGAACGCGAACAGGGCCTCGCACGGGTGGTAGATGTCGACGCCGACCACGATTCCGCCTTCGGGAGCCACGGGGGCGCCTTCCGCGCGCACGAGCACGACGGGCCGACGCGACGCACCGACGGCGGCGAGGGAGACCGAGCCGACCATGAAGCCCCGGACGCCCCCGAGCCCACGCGATCCGAGCACCGTCAGATCCGCCTCGTTCGCGGCGGCCGTCAGTTCCTCGGCCGGCCGGCCACGCGCACGCTCGGTGAGGACCTCGAGGCCGGGGTGGTCCTTCCGCACGCGGTTCGCCTCGTCCCGCAGGAGACTCTCGCTCCGCTCGGCCACGGTGCGGGCGTACGGCACAGGCACCTCAGGGGTACTCGGCCGCTCCTCCACGTGCACCAGCCGGAGGGGCACTTCACGCAACACCGCTTCCGTCGCCGCCCAGCCCACGGCGGCGAGGCTTTCCTTCGAGCCGTCCAGACCGACGATGACCTGAGCAGTCATGGCCTGCCTCCTCAGTCGCGTCCGCTCCGTTCTGTGGTGGTCCGGATCGGAGAGGACATCCCGCATTCCAGGCTGGTGCTCCCGGCCTTCCGCCAGCAGGGCCGGGCAGGCCTCGATCGGGACCGAACGGCCCATCCCGAGAATGCCCACCACGGTGCAGCGTGGAAGGTGTCGCCCCCCTGGGACGTGCCCCGAGCGAGGGGCGTACCTCGGAGGAGGAACCATGACCAGTGAGATCCCCGCTCGCCCGGAGCTCGGCGTCGTCGTCGTGGGAGTCGACGGGTCCCCTTCCGGGCGCACGGCCGTGCTCTGGGCCGCTGCCGAGGCGGACCGCCGGGGGCGGCCCCTGCATCTCGTCCACGCCGTCGACACCGACCGCCACGCTCTCTTCGCCGATGCGGAAAAGATCCAGGCGGCACGCGAAGCGGGCCGCGACCTGCTGATCGAGACGGCGAGCACTGTCCAGGAGCTCTTTCCGGACCTTGCCGTCACGGAGGAACTGAGCCGCCGGGAGCCGGTCGCCGGTCTCCGGGCGGCCGCTGGCCACGAGGGCACGATCGTGGTGGGCAACCGGGGGCTCGGCGGTTTCTCGACCCTCATGCTCGGCTCCGTGGGGCTGGGCGTGGCAGCGCGTGCCGAGACGCCTGTGATCGTCGTCCGTGGTGACGGCGACCGCCCCGAGTCGGGCTCGGTGACGGCGGCCGTGCACGGCGCCTCGGATCTCGGGTGGCTGCTCGTCGCGGCTGCCGAGGCGTATGCCCGCAAGGCGGTGTTGCGACTGGTGAGCGTCTGGAACGTGCTCACCCACGTCGGCAGCGTCGAGACCATGCTGGACGACCTGGACGAGATCGCACTGCAGCGCGTGCACGAGATCAAAGCGCTCGCCGACCGCGTGCGTGACTTCTACCCCGGGCTCGTCGTCAGCCATCACGTCGAGACGGGCACAAGCACGCCCGGAATCCTGGTGGAGGCGAGTGCCCACACCGACCTGCTCGTGATGGGCAGAGAACACCGAGTCCTGGGCGCGGGCCCGTCCCTGGGGCGCGTCGCCCACGTCCTGCTCCACCACTCCTACTCTCCGGTGGAGATCGTCCCACCCGCCTACGCCACACGGGTCGAGGAGACGTGAACGAGATACTGCTCGGAATCGACCCGCGGGAGCAGTCGATCCACGCTCTCGTCTGGGCCGCCGACGAGGCCGTACGAAGACGACTGGCGCTCCGCCTGGTCGTTGCCGTACCGCCCGCCCACGACAGGCTCCGCTACGACGCGCTCGCCCACCAGAGCGCCCTGCGACTGAGAGCGGAGTCGGCGCTCGTCAACGCGGAGGACCTCGTACGAGAACTCCACGGCGGGCTGCGGACCGCGACGGAACTGGTGAACGGTGCGCCTGCGACCGTGCTCCACGACCTGGCGGCGAACGCCGCACTCGTCGTCGTGGGCTCGCGCCGTCTCGGCAGGGTGGCCGAAGTGTTCAGTGAGAGCTCCGTGGTCGTCCCGCTGACTGCGCGGGCCCGATGCCCCGTCGTCATGGTCCGCGAAGCCGAACACAGCGTCGTGCACCCGCCGGCCCTCGTCGTCGGCGTGGACGGAAGCGAGTCCGCACAGGCCGCGGTCGCCTTCGCCGTCGCAGAGGCGAGCCTGCGTGAGGCACGACTGCGCGCCGTCTGGGTCTGGCCTCCTTCCGTCCTCGCCCACGACGATGTCGCCGAGGGGCTGGCCAAGCGCCGTCGGCTGTTGGCCGAGTCGGTGGCCGGGTGGGCGCGGAGGTATCCGGACGTCACCATCTCCCAAGAGGTCCTTCGAGGACACCCGGTCGAGCAACTCGCCTTGGCGTCCAAGGAGTCCCTCGCCCTGGTCGTAGGCCGCAGAGGCCGCGGCGGCTACTCGGGCATGCGGCTGGGATCGACGGTCCACGGCCTGCTGCACCGCGCCATGTGTCCCGTGATCACCGTCCCTCTCCCGCTGCGCGAGGGGCGGGCCGACGACCCGGCATGGGCTGACCGGTCCCGTTCCCGTACGACCGACTGGTCCCGGCCCGCTGACCCACTCGGCACTGGGGTGCGGCGGCCCCCGCGCGGGACGGTGGGGCGAGAGGACGGCCCCGGTCCGTCCGCCGGTTCCCCGGAGAGGTGAGCACCATGCAGCGCATCCGGATCAGCCCCCGGCCCCGACAGCCCCGCAGGCCCAGTCCCCTTGATCTGCGCACCCCGTCCGGCCGGTCGCTCCCGTACTGAGGACTCCCGAGAGCCACGGAGGATGTCATGGGACCGGTGGCACGCGTTGTACGGCTCACGGAGCCGGGCCGGTCGGACGTCGGTCGGGTGGGAGGCAAGAGCGCGTCGCGGGGAGAGTCGCTGGGAGAGATGACCAACCGGCTCGCCGCCGCGGGCATACGCGTACTGCCGGGCTTCGCCCTCGCGGAGGCGACGCTCGAGAAGGGCTCGGGACGAAGGGAGGAGTGACCATGCCCAGGAAGACACGGCACAGACTGGCCCAGGACGCCGGGCCGACGGCCCAGCTCGGTCGACCGGCGGCCACAGACATGCGCGGCGGCCGCCCCGAGAAACACCAGCCACCCGCCGTGGGAGTGAACGGGCGTCCGCTGCGCCCGGTGCACACCATCAGGGTGTCGGCGCTCTTCCTCTGAATGATCGGTGAATCGGCCGAATCGCGAGTAGGGGGCCTGAAAGGAGGCCGCGGCCATGACAACCGCAAGGGAAATCATGCACACCGGGGCGAGCTGCGTGCAGGAGAACGAAACTCTGATGGACGCCGCGCGGCGCATGAGGGAACTGGATGTCGGCGCGCTGCCCATCTGCGGGCCGGACGACCGGCTGCACGGCATCATCACCGACCGGGACATCGTGGTGAAGTGCCTCGCGAAGGGCAAGGACCCCCACCACATGACGGCCGGGCATCTGGCCCAGGGCAAGCCGATCACCGTGGACGCGGACGCCGACAGCGAAGAGGTGCTCCGCACGATGCAGGACCACCGCATCCGCCGCGTGCCCGTGATCGACGATCACCGACTGGTCGGCATGATCAGCGAGGCGGACCTGGCCCGGCACCTCCCGGAGGAACGGGTGGGCCACTTCGTCGAGGAGATCTGCCGCTGACAGCACCGGAAACCGTGGCGCTATGGGCCGATCGGTCCCGGTACGGCCCGCTCGGCCCCGTCCTACAGCCCCCCTTGGATGCTGCGCCACCTGACATCGCGGGCGGACGATGGGTTTACGGAGTCGGACCGGCCCCGTAACCCGGTCCACGGCCCGTCCGTACCGACTCGGGTCCACGGCGACCGCCCTGGGCCCCGGGAGCGAGGAGCAGAACAATGGCCGGAGGCAAGATGGAACGCAGGCACAGCCTGTTCCCCGACTTCGACACCTGGTTCAGCCGGGAGTTTCCGGGGCTGCCCGGCTGGCGGCCCGCGACGGCCGCGCACTCCATTCCGGTAGAGGTGTCCAGCGGCGCCGGTGAGTACGTACTGCGGGCCGAACTGCCCGGAATGGACCCCGACGACTTCACCATCACCGTCGAGGACGACCGCATCACGGTGAGTGCGGAGCACAGCGAGAGCGAGGAGGACAAAGAGCATTCGGAGTTCCGCTACGGATCGTTCCGCCGGACCGTGCGTCTCCCGGTCACGATCCCGGCCGACGACGTCGAGGCGTCGTACGAGGACGGCATCCTCACCATCCGCGTCCCGATGCCCGAGCAGGAGACCGGCACCGCACGCACCATCCCGGTGAAGCGAGGCGGCAGCCCGCCCGAGGAAGCCACGTCGTGAACTCGGAGCGACTCCTGGAAGCCTATGGCACAAGGCCGGCGCGACCGCCGGGATCGCCCAGGAGATCGGCAACGCGCTCCGGGACGACGGTTTCGACGCCGTCGTCCTGCCGGGCGGCGACTTCCGCGATCCGGAACGAATCCGGGCATGGGCCCACCACATCATCCCAACGGCAGGTGCGGCATGTCTCAGCAGGAGCCTTCGAGCAGCGGGTCCACTCCGCCTGTGAAAGGACCCCGCGGGCGTGCCGTCTTGGTCCTCGTCCTGATCATCGCCATGTTCTGCGGCGCCGTGGCCAGCGGAATGCTGTGGAACGCCGGAGCGAGGACCGATCGCGAACGCGCCGCCCACCGTCATCAGGTGCGGGCGACCACCACCGGGCCGGCCAAGGAAACACCCCTCGTCGCCAGTTACGGCACGCAGCCGCAGGCCCTCGCACCGGCGGTGTGGGAACAGCCGGAGCACGTCCGCCGCTCCGGGACGATCCATGTCCCACCGAGAACGCCCCCCGGCGGCATCGTGACGATCTGGGTGGACGACGCAGGGTCTCCCGCCCGGCCCCCGGGCAGCGCCGCGGACCGCGCACTCACCTCCCTCACGGGCGGTACCGCGGCAGCGGGTGCCGTCGGGGTGACGGGAGCCGGCGTGGTCTTCCTCGTCCGGCGGCGGAGCGAATGCCACCGACTCGCGGCTTGGGAACGGGAGTGGGAGCAGGTGGAACCCGTGTGGTCCGGCCGCCTGCACCGGGAAAGTGATGCCGGGGGCGACGATGACTGACCACGCTGCCGGTCGAACCGCAGCGGATCCGAGCACCACCCCGGCTCCGGCGCTGCCCTTCGACCCCAGCGAGCCCCTGCCCAGGCTGCGCTGGGAACTGGGCCACCGTTCCGGCCGGGCTGTCCGCCGGCTCGCCGTTCACGGACCGAATGAGGTCCGGCGCAAGGCCCGCTTCCCTTTCGCGCGGGAGCTCGTCGGGCAGCTGGTGCAGCCGCTGGCCCTTCTGCTGTGGGCCGCAGCCGCGCTGGCCTTCGTCGCGGATCTCTGGGTGCTCGGCTGGGCGATCCTGGCGGTCCGTCCGGCGGACGAGCACTACGTTCTGTCTCTTTGGTCAGCGTCGGGTCCAGATGAGGATGCCGGCGACGTAGAGTGCGGCCTGGTAGGCGATGGCGAAGTTTGTCCGTACGTGTGGCCAGGTCGCGCCACTGCTTGAGCCGGTTGATGCACCGCTCCACTGTGTTCCGCTGTTTGTAGGACTCTCGGTCGGAGCCTGGCGGGTAGCTCCCTCGACGTCCCCCCGCAGGCGGTGGCCGATCTGGTCGGACGGCTGCGGGATGACCGCGCGGATTCCCCGGCGCCTTAGGTGACTGCGGATCGCGCGGGACGAGTAGGCACGGTCGGCCAGCACTGCAATGCGCCGGGTTCGGGGCCTGCCGGGCCGCTGCCGGGCACCCTGATACGGGCCATCACCGTCTCGAAAGCGGGTGCGTAACCGGCCTGGCCTGCCTTTCCCGCTCGCCGCCCTCGGTCCTGTCGCCCCGGGCGATTTTCGGGTGTTTCTGGCGGGGGTGGCGCGGATGGCTAAGGGCTGTCCCGTAATGCCAAGGGCTTGCCGAGACGGCGACGCAGACCAGCGGTGTACACCCCTCCACTCGGTTGGCACGGTGCATGACCGTCACCTATGAACAAACTTCTCGGTCTCTCAGGCGTCCTCAAGTGAGGCGGTATCCGTTCTTGGTGCCAGCTCCCGCCGCCACGTCGCGACGCTGCCCAGGAAGATCACGAGCTGGCCCATTGCGGCGCCCCAGAACAGGAAACGTGGGCCCTGGGAAGCGATCAGGGCACCGCCGATGGCCAGTCCCAGAGGTTCCACGCCGAACGACAGGGTCCGGAAGGCGCTGTTGACGCGGCCCTGAAGCTGGTCAGGTGTGACCGACAGGCGGTAGGTCACCAGGGACACCGCGAAGATCGGCCACAGTAGGTTCGTTACCAGGACGCCGGCGGCAAGAAGGACGATCGACTGTGCGGCGGCCATCATGGACGCCGCGACGGCCCACAGGGCGACGGAGCCGAGCGCTAGGGCGCGCAGGCTGATGCGCTCACGCAGCCATGACGCGGTGAACGCGCTGGCCACCGTGCCGAGACCAACCGCGGCGAGGATGAGGCCGATCAGTCCGGCGTTGATGTCGAGGTCCTCGGTGGCCAGGACGATGGTGGCCAGGTTGAGCGGCGCCTGAAGAAAGTTGATCAGGGTGACCATCACCATGAGCAGGCGCAGCAGGCGCTGCCGCCAGAGGAACGACATCCCTTCCTTGAGGTCGGCCATCACGGAGCGCTGTTCGTCGGCCGGCCGCTGCTCCTGGAACGACTTGCGTACGAACAGCAGCGAGGCCCCCGAGAGCAGGTAGGTGACGGCGTCGACGGCGTAGCTGTAGACGGCGCCGAGCGTGGAGTTCTTGGCAAGGCCGATCAGGGCGCCGGAGAGGGCGGATCCGCCGACGCCGGCTGCCGAGTCGGCCACCTCGTTGAGGGCGTTGGCGGAGGCCAGCTGCTCCTCGGGGACCAGCTTCGAAAGGGCGGACAGGTGGGAGACGGCCGAGAAGACGTGCCCGACGCCCTCCAGGAAGGCGACCGCTGCCAGGTGCGCGATTGTCAGGCTGTCAAAGGCGTAGGCAACCGGGATCGTCGCCAGCGCGGCGAAACGGCCGAGGTCAGCGACGATCATGACGCGGCGGCGGTCCCACCGGTCGATGAACACGCCGGCCAGAAGGTTCAGCAGCAGGTAGGGGGCGAGCCGGGCGGCTCCCACGAGTCCGGCCATGGTGGGGGAACCGGAGAGGCCGAGCGCGAGGATCGGCACGGCCAGGTTGGACAGCGCCGTGCCTACCGACGAGACGGTGAACCCGCCCCAGACAATCATGAAGTCGCGGTTCATTAACAGCCCGCGCCAATGGCGCTTGGGCGCCGCGATCGGCGTCGGCTTCGCTACCGACGTGGTGCCCTCAGTTGCCATGATCACGCCCGTCCGACTTTGGACATGTCGGCTGCGGCGCCAAGGCCCAACAGGCGAAGCGCTTCGGCTGCGCATGCAGGGAATGAACATGTGGATGCCTTGTGGCGGTCACTTTCGATCATGGCAGGATTGTCGACCACGGGCTTGAGCAGAAGCGGTCGTATGGGCGAGATGATCTCGATGTGGAGGGGTCGGCGCCAAGGCCGCCGTCGGCAAGTCCATCACATCGCCGACGGCGGATACCCGGGCAACGGACTGGTCATCCCGCACCGCCGCGAGCGCGGTCAGAGCGGGAGAGCCGCTCCGGGTAGGCGATGTCCAGCCGGGCCGGGTAGTCGGGCTCGGGCCCCAGACTGAACGGTGGGTAGCGGTCGGTGCCGAGGGCGCCGTACGAGTAGTACGACACGCGCCATGACCAGCGGAGCACGCCGAGGTTGAAGTCGAACAGGCCCCGCGGGAAGCGCTCGGTGAAGAGGATGGCGAAGAACGCGATCACCGTCACGACGATGAAGGCGATCCAGAGGAAGAACAGCACGATCCAGTGGGGGATCACCAGGATCCATTTGACCAGCCACAGCCAGCGGGACAGTCGGCCGTCGAGTTCGGCCGTCACCACCACGGGAGCATGCGGGGTGCTCGGGGTGTTCATGCTCCTCCCTCCTTCGGCAGGTCGTCGTCCTCGTACGTGAGCCGGTCGACGACCCCCACGACACCGTCGACGCTGTTGCAGAGCCTGAGAAACACCGGCACGAGGCTCCGACGCCGTACCGTGTCGCTGAGCGTCACCCGGCCGTCCACCACCTCGACCGACAGGGCGGACGGGCTCAGCCCCAAGGTGTGGGTGACCACGTCCTCGACGATCTCCTCCTGGATCGCACGGTCCCTGCGCAGGAACAGCTGGACGAGGTCGCTGCGGCTGAGGATGCCCACGAGCTGCCCTTCGTCGTCGACCACGGGCAGGCGCTTCACCCCCGCCCGGTCCATCACGCGGGCGGCCCGCACCACGCTCCACTCGGGTCGGGCGACGATGGCGGGGCTCGACATGAGCGCGCCCGCGGTGTCGAGCCGGGCCCCGGCGGCCCGGCGGCGTACCAGGTCCGCCTCCGAGACAACGCCGAGAGGCCGGTTCGACTCGTCCACCACGCACACCGCGGTGATGTCGAACTCGTCCAGGAGCCGAGCGATCTCCTTGAACGTCGTGCCTGGTACGACGCTGACCGCCGTGGGCGTCATCAGATCCGCGACGCGGCGGTGCCTCATCGCCTGTCACCCTCGGCTGTGAGTTCGCACCGTACGTCCACGACGCCTTCGACAGCGCGAGCAAGACGAGCTGCGAGCGGGATGAGCGCGCTGTCGCGGACCTCGCCCGACAGTGTCACGACTCCGGCATCGACATGGACCTCGACCCGACGACGAGAGAGGGGGAACAGGTGCTCGACGACGTCGCGACGCACTTCGGCGGCGAGATCCTCGTCCGGGCGGAGGAAGACCTTGAGGAGGTCGGACCGGCTCACGATCCCCTGGATGACGCCGCTCGCGTCGACGACTGGTAGCCGTTTCACGCGGTGGGCGGCCATGAGGCGGGCGGCCTGGGGCAGGGACGCACCGAGAGCGACGGTGACAGCGGGCGAGGTCATCAGGTCCTCGGCCCGGTGAGAGCCAGCCTTGGCCGTGGCGTCGAGACGGCGCATCTGTTCCACGAGACCCAGGCGGTGGTCGTGGAGCTCCTCTTTGAGGAGCAGGTCGGCCTCGGAGACCACGCCGACGACGCGGCCCTCGCCCTCGACAACCGGTACGGCGGTCACCTTCCATCGCTCCATGGCGGCGACGATCTCCTTGAACTCCGCGCCGGGCTGGACGGCGACCACCTTCTTGGTCATCACGTCGGCGACGGTGAACGGCTGGGTGGCCATGACTCCGTCTCCTCATCGGGCGTAGGCCAGGGGTTCCGCGCCGATACGCGGCATGAGGTCGTCCAGCAGGCGGTCACGCGCCTCGGGAGCGAGTTCGTTCAGGAGCGTCCTCGTGGTGGTCATGAGTCCTCCAGCTCTTTCCCACAGGCTCGCTCGGGTCGGGTGCCGTCCGGGAGGGCCGCGCAGGTCCCACCGGGGCCGAAAGGCCCCCATCAGCGGACCAGGACGGCCTCACCCGAGCGGGGGACGACGGCCGTCCAGCCCAGTTCGTGGTCGATGCGGTCGCGCAGCGCCTCGGACGCGGCCGGCTCGCCGTGGACGAGGTAGGTGGTGTGCGGGGGAGGGGCGGCGCGCAGCCAGTCGATGATCTGTCCGGCGTCGGCATGGGCCGAGAAGTGGGGGACGTCGGCGACCTCGGCCCGTACGGGCACGTACTCGCCGAACATCTTGAGCGTCCGGGCACCGTCCACGAGGTCCCGCGCCCGGGTGCCGGCCGCGGCGAAGCCGACCACGACGACCGCGTTGCGCGGGTCGGGGAGCAGCCGGTGCAGGTGGTGCAGGACACGACCGCCGGTCGCCATGCCGGCCGAGGAGACGATGACGGCGGGTCCCCTGATCTCGTTGATCTCGATGGACTCCTGGACTGTACGCGCGGCGAGGAACGGCGCAGGGCTCAGTGCGGCCTCTCCCTCGGCGAGGATCTCCGGCCGCAGCTCGGTGGACCGCTCGCGCACCGCATCCCGGTACACGTCGAGGGCGGCCAGGGCCATGGGGCTGTCCACGTACACGGGGACCGAGCGGGGCAGGACGCCGATCTCGCGCAGCAGGGTCAGTTCGTGCAGGACGACCTCCGTGCGGTCGATCGCGAAGGCGGGGATGACGACGGTGCCGCTCCGGGCGAGGGTCCGGCCGATCACGGCGGCGAACCCCGACCGGGCTGATGCCTGGTCGTGGCGACGGTCGCCGTACGTGGACTCCATCAGCAGCACGTCGGCACCGGAGAACGGCTCGGGCGGAAGCAGAAGAGGGTGCCCGGGCCGCCCCAGGTCCCCGGACACGGCCAGGGTGTGGCCGTCCTCCAGCGTCAGGTGGGCCCACGCCGACCCCAGGATGTGCCCGCCGTGGTGCAGCGTCAGCCGTGTGCCGGCCATGATCTCCACGTCCTCACCGACCGGGACCGGGTCGAGGAACGCCAGGGTTTTCTCCACGTCGGAGTCGTCGTAGAGAGGCTTGGCCGGGCGGTGCTTGGACCAGCCGTGCTCGTCGGCGTGCTGCGCTGCCTCCATCTGGAGGCGGGCGCTGTCGCGTAGCACGATGCCGGCGAGACGGGCGGTGTGGGCACTGGTGAGGATCGGTCCCCGGAAGCCCTGGCGGACCAGGCGTGGCAGATAGCCGCAGTGGTCCAGGTGGGCATGGGTGACGACCACGGCGTCGACGTCTGTGGCGTCGCGGGCGAACCGTTCCCAGTTGCGGCGTCGCAAGGTCGCGAAACCCTGGAAGAGACCGCAGTCGAGGAGGATCCGGGCATGGTCGCTCTCGACCAGGAACTTGCTTCCGGTGACCGTCCCCACACCGCCCAGGAAACTGAGCAGTGCGGGCCGCGGAGCGGTGGGAGCGGCGTTCGGGGCTGCCTCGGACATGGTCAGCCCTCCTTCGGAGTGGACCGGTCTCCACCTTCGCATCCGGACCCGCCCCTTCCGGAGGTCCGAGCGGGCCCCTTTCGGGGGCCGACCGGCTCATGTGCCGGCGCAGGGCTCTGCGGAGCCCGGTAGACGAGGACCGCAGCGCCGCGCGACAGGAAGCAGGTGGGCGCCATGAAGGCACTCGGCTTCCAGGGGCCGGGTCGGATCGTCTCGCAGGACGCACCCGGCTGGAGGGTCGGGGACACGGGAACTACCGTGAAGAGGTGCCCGTCAGGCGAAGACCGTGCGCTCGGCGTGGCCGGAGGTGGTGATGGAGCACGAGCGGCCGGTGCCGGCGGACAGCAAACTTCCGCGGCTGCGACTGGACGAGTTGCTCGACGAGCTCCAGGCGCGCATCGACGAGGTGCGGGGCACCAGAGACCGGCTCAACGGGCTCCTGGAAGCCGTCATGTCCGTCGGCCGGGAACTCGACCTGCCCCAGGTTCTCAGGGGCATCGTGGAGGCGGCCGTCACCCTGGTGGACGCCGAGTACGGCGCCCTGGGCGTCATCGGCGACGACAAGAAGCTCTCGGAGTTCCTCCCCGTCGGCATCGGAGACGACCTGCGGGCGCGGATCGGCAACCTGCCCTCCGGGCACGGCCTGCTCGGTGAACTGATCCGCAACCCCGAACCGCTGCGGCTTCCCGAGTTGTCCGAGCATCCCGCCTCGTACGGCTTCCCGCCCCACCACCCGCCGATGCATACCTTCCTCGGCGTGCCCATCCGGGTCCGCGACGAGGTCTTCGGCAACCTCTACCTCACCGAGAAGCGCGGCGGGGTCGACTTCGACGCCGAGGACGAGGCCGTCGTGACGACGCTGGCCGTCGCGGCCGGCATCGCCATCGAGAACGCCCGTCTGTACGAGGAGGGACGCCTCAGGCAGCGGTGGCTGGCCGCCAGCTCCGACCTCATCAGCGACCTCCTTTCCGGTGTGGAGGAGACCGAGGTCCTCGACGAGATGCTGGAGCAGGCCGTCGACATCGCGGCCGCCGACATGGGGGTCTTCTACCTCGTGGGGGACGACGGCGAGCTGCGGGGCTCGCTCGCCCGCGGCGAGGGAGCCCGCGTGCACGCAGGTGTCGTCCTGCCGAGCAGCGAGGGCACCCTGGCCGCCGCCGCCCTCACACAGAAGGACGGCCTGGTCACGGTGGCGGACGTCGAAAACGAGCCGCGCATCACTGTCCAGCCCGAACGGTGGAAGGGGTTCGGACCGGCGGTAGCCGTCACGGTCGGCACCAAGGAGCGGCTGAGCGGGGTGCTGATCCTCGCGCGGCGCCATGGGCGGTCTCCGTTCACAGGGGCGGAGACCACTGCTCTCCCCGGCTTCGCGGGACAGGCGGCCCTGGCCCTCGAGCTGGCCGACCGCCGCCGGGACGCCGAGCAGGTGAGCCTTCTGGAGGACCGTGACAGGATCGCCCGTGACCTGCACGACCTGGCGATCCAGCGCCTGTTCGCCACCGGGATGACGCTGCAGAGCGCCCGCCGGTTCGTCGAGCACCCGGAGGCCGTGGAGCGGCTGGGACGGGCGATCGACGATCTGGACGCCACGATCAAGATCATCCGGTCGACCATCTTCGGGCTCCGGGAACACGACACCCCTGGCACCGCCCCGAAGCTGAGGAACCGGGTGGTCAAGGCGGTGGACGAGGCGGCGACCACGCTCGGATTCGCCCCGGCCCTGCGCATGGAGGGCCTCCTCGACACGGACGTTCCCTCGGAGGCGGCCGAGCAGGTCATCGTGGTCATCGGCGAAGCCCTCACCAACGTGGCCCGGCACGCTCGGGCCCGCCGGGCCGAGGTGTCGGTCGTCGCCGACGAGGGCGTGCTCGCGGTGACGGTGAGCGACGACGGGGTGGGCATTCCGCAGGGCGGCAGGCGCAGTGGCCTGCGGAACCTGGCCGAACGGGCCGAGCGGCTGGGCGGCACCCTGTCGGTCCGCGCGCGGGCGGAGCGCGACAGTGGCACGGTGCTCGAGTGGCGGATCCCGCTGCCGACCGAACAGGAATGAGCTACGTCTCCTCAACGTCGTGCTCGTGGACCTGCGCGGCGATGACGGCGGCCTGTACGCGGCGTTCGACGCCGAGCTTGCCGAGCAGCCGGGAGATGTGGTTCTTGACGGTCTTCTCCGACAGGTAGAGGCGCTTGGCGATCTGCCGGTTGGTGAGGCCTTCGCCGATCAGGTCGAGTACGGACCGCTCCCGCTCGGACAGTCCGGTGAGCCGTTCGTCCTCCGGTGGCTTCGCGGCCTCGGGGTCGCGGAGCGAGTGCATCAGCCGGGCGGTCGTCGCCGGGTCCAGCATCGACTGCCCGGTGGCCACGGTCCGTACCGCCGAGACGAGGTCGGAGCCCTTGATCTGCTTGAGGACGTAGCCGGCCGCGCCGGCCATGATGGCGTCGAGGAGGGCGTCCTCGTCGTCGAACGAGGTCAGCATCAGGCATGCCAGCTCGGGCATCCGGGAGCGGAGCTCCCGGCACACCGAGATGCCGTCGCCGTCCGGCAGCCGTACGTCGAGAACCGCCACGTCCGGCCGCAGGGCGGGACCCCTGGCCAGTGCCTGCTCCGCGGTCGAGGCCTCGCCGACCACCTCCAGGTCGGGCTCGTCGTTGATCAGGTCACGGATGCCGCGGCGGACGACCTCGTGATCGTCGACGAGGAACACCCGCGTGGCTGTGGCGGCTGTCGGCAGACCGGTCATGGCGTTCCCTGCGGTCGGTGGGTCCGTACCCGCCCCCACAAGGATTGTCCGTCAACAGAGCGTCTCAAGGGGCGCCGAGATCCATCCGGACGTCGACGACGCCCTCCACGGCCCGCACGGCGCGGGCGACCAGCGGCACCACCGACCGGTCGGAGAGCGCCCCACGGATCGTGGCCACCCCGTCCGTGACCGTCACGTCCAGCTCCGCGGTGGCGGCCGGCTCGCCGAGGACGGACTGGCGGATGTCCTCTTCGATCTCGGCGTCCGTACGAAGGAACACCTTCAGCAGATCGCTCCGGCTGACCACACCCTCCAACATGCCGACGCCGTTGACGACGGGCAGGCGCTTCACCCTCCGCGTCGCCATGATCCGTGCCGCTTCGGCGAGCGTCGCGTCGGGATGGACGGTGACGGCCGGGCTGGACATGAGCTCCCCGGCCCGTACGGCTCCTGCCTTGGACGCCGCGGCGAACTCGTCCGGGCGGGGCTCCACCTGCCGGAACTCCTCCTTCGGCAGCAGATCGGCCTCCGACACGACCCCGATCACCCGTCCCTCCCCCTCCAGAACGGGCAGGGCGCTCACCTTCCACTGGTCCATGAGCGCGACGATCTCCTTGTACGGCGCGTCACGCCCGATGGCGATGGCGGTGTGGGTCATGACGTCGCTGACGGTGTAGCGCGAGGCGGGCATCACGTTCTCCCAGAGGGTGAGGATCTACAGGCCGGTCCCGTGCGGGGCGTAGAGATCCAACAACCGCGCACGAGCGAAGATAGAGACGGTGGGCGAGCGTCTGTCCCACGAATGGTCCAGAGCGAAGCCGAAGCTCGGATCGGCGTCCGTCAACCTGCGCGCGGTTGCCGCGGCGAACTCGGCCGCGCGGACCCGTGTCATGGCCTCGGCGCCGAAATGCCAGCGGTACGGCTCGAACCGCCACGACCAGCCGAGCAGCTCGCCGGCGTTGACACTGTCGACCACGGCGGGCGGCTCGCGGGGCACATGGACGTCCAGACCGTCCCGGTCCGGATGATCCAGAACCGATCGGCGTACCCGCCTTCCTCGAACAGCCGGGTCTCTTCAGGGAAGTCCACCGGGCTGGCGCACGTGAACAGGCGGGGAGGGCCGCTGTGAGTCGTGGGTGGGGAGGTGTGCTCATCGGGGCCTCCTGGGCGGTGTCCACTCCCAGTCTGGCCTCGTTGGGTGAGGCGCGAGGAGGGCCGGATGGCCCCCGCGGGGGCCTGGTCGGCCCGTGCGCGGCGCGTCAATGCCTCTGGCGTTCCGCTGTGGCGGCACGCAGGACCTTTGGTTCCGCATTCCTCCGTGGATCAGTCACGCGACCTGGAGAGCCGCGCCCCACGCTTTGCGCGCTTACGTTCGCCGGCGCGCAGCGGTCCTTCGGCGTCCTCCATGATGAATCCCTACGGCTCCGAGACAAGCTCGTACCCGCGGCTGCGCAGCCGACATGCGATGCCGCCGGCGGCGCCGCCCGCCCGTCGCATGTCTGCCCGGGTGTCGAAGGCCGCGGCGGCATGGGTGCCGGTGTGGGCCTTCGGGAACGTGTCGTGGAACCAGTCGCGGACGCCAGGGCCCTCGGCACCCTCCTCAGGGCTGCGCGGTGCGCTGCGGGCGATCGAAGCGGCAGCGGAGACCTGAGAAGGAAGTACCTGAGGAGATGAGTCGTGGTGCGTGCTGTGATCGTGTACGAGCGTCTTTTCGGCAACACGCGTGAGCGATCGCCACCACCTGATCGACCCGTTCACGGGCTCACCGGCTGCCGGGGCGGCCGTGACGGCCACGGTCGTCGCGGGAGGAGGGGCTCGCCCCAGGGACGCGGGGAAGCGGCTTCCAGCCGTGCACCGCGCGATCAGGACCCGCGAGAAGCGGACGGGCCCCTCCTCATGTCGTGGCATCGCGCCGCCTCCCCAGTGGTCTGGGCGGAAAGTGGTCTGGGCGGACCGAGACTGGGGCCGACCGGCCCTACCCGGCTCCTCCAGCCCGGTGCGAGCGTGGCAGCAGGCCACCTCAGGACCTGGAAAGGCGGTGGGCGCGATGGAGAAGTCCCTGGTGGTAGGAGCCGACGGGTCCGCCCCCAGCCTCACGGCACCGGACTGGGCAGTCGACGAAGCCGTACGGCACGGGTTTCCCCTGCGGATCGTCCATGCCTCGCTGTGGGAGCGGTACGAGGGAGTCGTGCCGGCCTCGGCCACGGACCGTCCGTCGGACCAGATCCTCGCCGAGAACATCGTCGGCATCGCAGCCGAACGCGCTCGGCGGCGCGCACCTGACCTTCCCGTCACCACGCCACGTGTCCCGTCGTCGTCGTACCCCCGGCGGCGACTCGAGAGCACGGAAGGAGAGCCGTGATGAACACAGCCGACCGGCATGCCCAGCACGCCACGAGCGACCTCGGCCGCCGCGTCGCGGCAAGGCGCGCCCAACTCGGTCTGTCCCGGGAGGACGTGGCCGACCGGGCCGGCTCCACGCCCAGCTTCATCGCCTACGTGGAGGAACGGGTTCCCACTCCGGGAATCGAGTTCCTGGTTCGGCTCGCGAACGCCCTGGAGACCACCGTCCAGGATCTCACAGGGTCCACGGTGGACCGCGCGCCGGGAGGAGGCCGCGCCGGGTATCGGCCACGGATGGAGGAGATCGACGAGGCCGAGTGTTGGGAGCTGCTCGACGACCACGGCGTCGGCAGGATCGCCGTCGAAGGACGGGACGGGCTCATGGTGATCCCCGTGAACTACCAGGTCCTCAATGGGCAGATCGTCTTCCTGACCGCCGCGGACTCGTCCCTCGCGCGCACCGCGGCGTCCGGTGCGGAAGTCGCCTTCGAGGAGGATCGCCTGGACGAAGCCTTCAGTCAGGGGTGGAGCGTGCTCCTCGTCGGTCCGGCCCGAACGGTGTCGGACGAGGCCGCGGTACGGAGGATCAAGGGCGCCGTCCACTCGGAGCCGTGGGCCGGGGATGGACGGGACACCGTGGTGACGCTCTCGCCGCGCCGGGTGACCGGCCGCCGTATCCGTGTGCCGGGTGCGCCCGGCACGGCGCCCGGGTCCGCCGATCAAGGGCCGTCCCGTCAGTGATCTCTGAGTGCCGGGCGGGCTCGAATCCGCTGCGCCGGGCCTTGCAGACGTACGCGAGCGCTTGTGGCCGTAGGCCGTCTTCTTCAACCGCACGCGTTCGGCGGCACCCGGGGCCGCCGGTCAAAGGGCGCTGACGTGCACGGCGGGCGAACCGATCGGCCGAAGCGGATCACCGGCACCCTGCCCGCCCGCAACCGTCCCAACGCCGCAATGACTGACGTAGGAAGCGACTTGGACAGGGAAATCGCAACCCCTCGCCCCATGCATGAGCCACCGAACCGGGTCCACACCAGGCGCCCGCTCTGAAACCTCGCTCGTGCCTCGGCCGGGCACGAGAGGCGTGGTCGGAGCTGTTCGCGGAGAGTCGAGCGGCCATGAGCCGTGATCCTCACGGCCGCGAACTGTGCTGGCTTGGCGACCTGTTCAGCCGAGTGACGGCGTGTTCGGGAACGAAGACCAGCCGCGTACGTCGATCAGCGGCCCGTCTCCGCCGGTCGTCGACCCAGCAGTTCGGCGAGTCCGCGGCGCGTGGCGGCGATGACGACACGGTCCTCGGGCCTCAGGACGTGGCCCGGATGGAGATCCCACAGTAGTTGGGGCTGCTCGCCGTCGTGACGGGCGGTGGCGAGGTCGGGGCGGCGGGCGCCGGGGGAAGCCGTGTCGAGCGCGAGGACGCGCCACGCGCCGGGACGGAAGGATTCGGCGACGGTGCGACCCTCGAACTGCGGGTGGCCGGCGACGAGGAGTGCGGCGAACAGCAGGACCTTGCGCTCGACGGGCATCGCGCCGAGGACCTGGCGGCCCATCATCGCGCCGGCGAACGCGGGCGCGGCGAGGTGGGTGACGCTGCGGCTGCGGGTGTGGGCCTCGGGGTGTGCCGTGCGCAGGGTGCGATACACGGCGGTGGCGAAGTCGTCGTCGTACAGGCGCAGGGACACGCGCAGATCCGGCTTGACCGTGCGGGCGTGGAGCGTTGCCTCCAGGTTGGTGGTGTCGGAGCTGGTGAGGGCCAGCAGGGCGTGCGCGCGGTGGATCTCGGCGGCTTCCAGGACGCCTTCTTCGGTGACGTCCCCGAGGACGACCGGCACGTGAAGGCTCCGGGCGAGGGGGATGCCGCGGGCCTCGCGGTCTTCCTCGACGCAGACGACCGGGATGTCGAGTTCCCGCAGCCGGGCGAGGACACGGGTGCCGACCTTGCCGAGGCCGAGCAGCACGACATGTCCGGACAGTCCCCGGGGCGGGCGCCGCAGGCTGCCCGCGGTGCGGAACGTGCCCAGGGCCTCCAGGGCCCCGGCGACGAGCAGAGGCAGCAGGGCGAGGCCGACCAGGCCCGAGAGGAGCTGGAGGACCTGGTTGGTGACTGGTGCGTCGATCGCGGGGTCGTTGATGGAGAACAGGTCGAGCAGCGTGATGTACGCGGCGTGCACCGGATCCGCGTCGGTGAGCAGGGTCGTGGTGAGCGTCAGGGCGAGTACGGAGGCGGCGATCCCGGCGAGTGCCCAGCGCAGGCGGCCGGAGAAGAGTTCGCGCAGCGGTGCCCCACGTCGGGTCAGGTGCCGCGCGGGCAGGGCGGGACCTGCGTACCGGACGGTCTCCAGAACCACGCTGCCACGTCCCGCGCTGCCCGCCACGGTCCGGTCGTCGGGCAGGAGGACGGGGCCCTGCGGGCCACTCGCCTCCGATCCTTCGGTGCCCGCCGGGTCGACTTCGGTGGACGAGAGCAGCGCCAAGGTGCACAGGCCGGGGTCGGGTACCTCGCCGCGTCCAGGCGGGGTGCGTTCGGCGGCGCGCAGGAGCACGCCGTCGGCCTGGACTACCTTGCTCGTGTCGGCGATGACGGTGGCAGCGAGGGCCGGTGCCGCGGTGTCCGCGTCGGACAGGACGGTCGTGGAGGCGTCGAGGACGGCCCGGTCCATGCCAGGGGACCGCACGAGTGCCGCCTCGTCGAGCAGCTCCTCAAGGTGCTGGCCGAGCTTGCGGTTGTACATGCGGACCACGAGCCGCAGACCTGGGCTGAGCCGGCGGGCGGCGAGCGCGGCTCGCAGGTTCGTCTCATCGTCCTCGTACAGCAGGGCGAGCGCGGTCGCCCGGTCGACGCAGGCCCGCAGCAGTGCCTCCCGCGTGGGAGCTGGTGCCGTCATCACCTGTACGGGCACGACCATGCCGCCACTCGTCGTGTCCGCCGACGCCGTGACCTGCCCAGCGGGTCGTTCCTCGGCCCGCTCCTCCGTGACGATCAGGACGACCCGCTGACGGTAGACATCCCGCAGCTCGTCTGCGAGCCGGTGCGCGAGCCCGTCGTCGCCGCAGACGACCATGTGCCCGCCGGTACGTGCCTCCGCGTTCTGCTGGTGTGGCATTCTCACCGTCTCCCCCCTTGTGACGCGGCGAGGGTACGTTCCTGGTCCCGGACTGCCCAGGGGCGACGCCGTGGGCAGTCCGGCGTACGAGTCCGCGAACCGGCTCGTGCTCCCGCCCGACGGGTGGGAGCACCAAGGACCGGTCACACGGGGCAGCCCTTGGTCAGTGATTCCCTGTCGGTCTCGTGATTCAGTCGGTGATCTCGACCCGGGCACCCTGCGCCGACGGCGCCACGGCCGGCTCGGCTCCTGTGCCCTTCTTCGCGGTGATGCCCTGGAGGAGGGCGGCCAAGTCGACTCCTGTGGTGGAGCTGAGCAGTTCCATGCCCTGGGTGACGTTGTCGACGACCGTACGGGGCAGGCGGCCGGCGCCGTCGGTGGAGATGACGGTCATCTTGTCGATGGCGGCGAGCGGTTCGGCGGCCTTGCCGACGACCTGCGGCAGGACCTCGACGAGCATCTGCAGAACGGCAGCGTCGCCGTACCGCTCGAAGGCGTCGGCCCGCTTCTGCATGGCCTCGGCCTCGGCGGCACCCTTCGCGGCGATCGCGCCGGCCTCGGCGTCGCCCTCCAGCCGGACGGCCTCGGCGATGGCGGCCCGCCGGGCGCGCTCGGCCTCACCGCGCTTTGCGCCCTCGATGGCCTCGGCCTCCGCGAGTGCCTGGCGGCGCTGCTTCTCGCCCTCACCGGTCAGGCGGGCCCGCTCGGCCTCCGCCTCGGCGGCGGCGATCGCGGCCAGGCGCTCGGCTTCGGCCTGCTTGACGCGGGCGATACGGCGGGCCTCGGCCTCCTGCTCGGCCTGGTAGCGGGCGGCGTCGGCGGGCTTGCGGACCTGGGTGTCGAGCTGGCGGTCGGTCAGTGCGGCCTGGCGCTCGGCGACCTTCTCCTGCTCGGCGAGGATCTGCTGCTGACGGTCGGCCTCGGCGAGCGGGCCGGCGGCGTTGGCCTGGGCGGCGGCCTCGTCGGTCTGGGCCTTGATCTCGGCCTGCTTCAGGTAGAGGGTCCGCTGCGCGACGGCGATCTCCTCCTCCGCCTTGAGCCGAGCCTGCTCGGCGGCCCGCCGGGCGACGGCCTCGGCGATGTCCGCCTCCTGCTTGGCGCGGGCGGCCTCCGGACGGCCGAGGTCCTCGAGGTAGGAGCCCTCGGTGGAGATGTCCTGGATCTGGAAGGCGTCGAGGACCAGTCCCTGCCCCGACAGGCTGGCCTCGGCCTCCTCCGCGACCTGGCCCGCGAACGCGGCCCGGTCGCGGATGATGTCCTCGACCGACATCCGCCCCACGATGGAGCGCAGCGCGCCGGACAGCACTTCCTGCGTGAAGCCGACGATTCCGTCCTGCTGCATCAGGAAACGCTGGGCGGCGGCCCGGATGGAGTCCTCGGTGCCGCCGACCTTGACGATCGCGACGCCCTCCAGATTCGCCTTGACCCCGCGCAGCGTGACCGCGCCGCGAACGGCGACCGGGATGTGCCGGCTGGACAGGTCGAGGCTGAACTTCTGCTGAACGAACGGCACGACGAAGACACCGCCGCCTACCACGACCTTCTGGCCACTGTTGTCGGTGAACACCCGCCCCGTGGCCGGGTCGGTGGACTTCTTGCCACGCCGGCCGGTGACGATGAACGCCTCGCTGGGCCCGGCGACCTTGTACCGGGTGATGACGACGAGGCCGAGCAGCACGACGAGGACGACGATGCCGAGGACGGAGAAGAGCACAGGGCTCATGCCGGAACCCCCTTCGATCAGAACGGAACAGAGAAAGAGCAGGACGAGACGGGACGGCGCGGTCAGCGCTCGACCGGCCGGACGGCGACCGACGTCGGCGAGAGCACCGACTCGACCCACACCTCGGCACCGCGCGGAACCGGGCGGTCCGCCTTCGCCGCGTACTTGACCGGCTGGCCGGCCAGGTACAGCAGCACCTCGCCGTAACCGTCCGCCGGAATGGCGGTGACGACCGACCCCGAGCTCCCGCTCAGGTCCTCGCCCTTCGGCGCGGGCGCGGCACCGTCGCGCATCAGTGCCTGGCTGAACTTTCCTGTCAGCCAGGCCACGACGACCCCCGCGACCGCGCCCGCACCGGTGGCGACCCCCGCCCCCGTACCGGTGACCCCCATCGTGATCGCCCCCGTGAACCCGAGGGCCGACACGAACCCGGCGATCACCGGCAACGACAGAAACCCGTCCAGCCCCCCGCCGAGTCCGTCCAGTACCCCGTCAAGGAGCCCGTCGAAAACCAGGCACAGGACGAGCAGCGCAAGCCCGATGATGCCGAGACCGAGAAACCACGTCATGCCCCAGTCCCTTCGGCCGCCATGCGCTGTCTGCCGTCGGAGGAATGGTTCCATCGGTTGCCGCTTCGATTCACTGCCGGTACCCGGCAACCTTTACGCGCTCTTGATGCCGTCGTCGTGACGCCGTGAGCCGGACACGGTGGAGGCGTCGCACGTAGGATCATGCGCCGGTGAGCCGGGAAGTCTGGTCGGCACGGCCATTCACCCGCCCTCGAGGTCCCGCCGTGCCCGTCACGCTGCTGCTCTTGGCGCTGTTCAGCGCTCGCCTTCCTCGTGTTCAACATCCTTCTGTGCATCCGGGTATGGCGGCTCCTCGGACTGCCCCTGTCGGCACGACCGTCTGGGCCGGTTGGACGCCGCTCAGAGTTCCTGGTCCGGCCAGCCGAGGAGGCGGGCTCCGACGACGGCGGTCTGGAGCGTGTAGCGCTGGGTCGGGTCGGCCGGGTCCGCGCCGGTCATCCGGTGGATGCGGTCGAGCCGGTAGCTGACGGCGCGCACGCTCAGGGAGAGGCGACGGGCCGCCTCGGTGGTGACGCAGCCGGCGTCGAAGTACGCGGCAAGGGTGTCGAGGAGCGGCTGGGCACCACCCCGGGCTGTGCGGAGGGGGCCGAGCACCGTGTGTACGAGGTCGGCCATGGCCTGCCGGTCACGGGTGAGGACCGGGTAGACCAGGAGATCCGAGGCGTGCAGCACCGGACCTTCCAGACCCATACGGGCGGCGAGGTCGAGGGCGTTGAGGGCCTCCTCGTACGAGTGGACGACTCCGCCGGCGCCGGGGTGCGGACGACCGATCGCGACCCGGCCGCCATCCGTGGCGGCGTACGCCTGCTTGGCGAAGTGCGTGAGCACGTCCGGCTCGTCGGCGGGTGCGATACAGATCAGCCGGCCGTCCTTGGTGGTGAGCAGGATGCGGCGGGCACCGAAGCGGGCCAGCAGCGAGGACTCGATGCCGCGGGAGACGGGGTAGCCGTCGGAGTACGGTTCCGGTCCCTGGGCCACGGCCACGGCGTGCGCCCGGGAGAGCAGCAGCCCGAAGCGCTCGGCGCGCTCCGCCAGGCGACCCAGGTCGCTGCGTCCGTACAGCAGGTCGTCGATGAACTCCCGGCGTGCCGCTTCCTCCTGGCGGACGGCCATGCGCTGGGCTCGTTCGTGGCCCTCGGCGAACGCGTCTATCGACAGCTCGACGGCAGCCAGGAGACGGTCCGCATCGGCGTCGCGTGAGAGGCCGGCCTGGGCCCAGCGCGCGGCGGCGAGGTGGGAGCGAACGAGGTGGCGGAGCCCGTGCCCAGCCTCGGCGGCCCGCTCGCCCCGGGAGCGCAGCCTCTCCAGTTCCTCGCGGGTCGGCCGTCTGCCGGTGGCGCAGAGGTCGGCCAGGAGCTCGGCGTACCCCTCCAGGTATCCCTCGGCTGTCTCGCGCTCCATGGCGGCCCCTCCCCGGACGTCCAGTCGCGCCTTGACGGGTTCCTGGCGCGGCGATCAAGGGTGCCACGGCGCGAGGGGCCAGGGTGACAGGCGTGTTGCTGCAGTTCAGAGCCGTCTGGTGAGACTCCTCCGCGCCGGACGCTTGGGCGGACGTCTTCGGCCTGGCCGTCCTCGCAGCATCGGCTTCACCGTCGCCCTGCTGCTCGGTCAACTCTCCTTCGCCGACCCCACCGAGACCGAGCACGTCAAGGCCGCCGTCCTCCTCGGTTCCGTCACCGCCGCCACGCTCGCCGCTCTCCTCCTGCGCCGCCGCCACGGCGCCTACAAGCGCCTGTACGAGGCGGAGGAACGCGACGACAACGCCGACGGCACCCCGACATCTGCCAGGCCAGCGTCGCGGGCAGCAATCGGTGATCACAGAGGGCGTCCGTGACGCCACCGCCGTGTTCCACATCGTGTGGATCGTGCTGTGGGCGGTCGTCCTGATGATCTCGCTCGTGCCCGACTCCTAGCGGTGCCCGCCCGGCAGTGGGGCATGGGCGGCCCGGCGAAACTGCCGACGTTCGGCAGAGTTCCCGGTCACCGGTTGCGCGTCAAGGACCTGTCAATGCCGTATATGCAACCTGTAAGTTCCGTTGCGGAGTGCCGGGAAGCCTGGTCGGCGAACAGAGGACACGTCTCTGTGCCGATCGGGGGATACCTGCCATGGTGCTCGTTGCCGTCTTCGGGGCCGCACTGCTCGTCGCCGTCCTGCTGTCCGGACTCGCGGCCCGGACCGTACTGTCCACGTCGCTGCTCTTTCTGCTCGGTGGGGCGCTGGTCAGCGATGGGTTCCTTGGGCTCATCCACACCTCGCCCGACAGCGAGATCGTGTCGGTCACAGCGGACCTGGCCCTCTTCGCCGTGCTGTTCACCGACGGCATGCACGTCTCCTTCGCGAAGCTGCGCGCCAACTGGCGTAACCCGGCACGAGCGTTGGGCCTGGGCATGCCGCTCGCCTGCGTCGGCATGGCGCTGATCACCCACTACCTTGTGGGGCTGGACTGGACGACCTCGTTCCTCGTGGGCGCGGTCCTGGCACCGACAGACCCGGTCTTCGCCTCCGCCATCGTGGGCCGCAAGGAGGTCCCGGCCCGGCTGCGCGAGCTGCTGAACGTCGAGAGCGGGATCAACGACGGCCTCGCCCTGCCCGTCGTACTGATCCTCATCGCCGCCGCAGGGCCGACCTCCGCCCACGCCGAGGCGTCCTTCGGGAAGATCGCCCTTGAGCTCGGTCTCGGCCTGGCCTTCGGCGTGCTGCTCCCGCTGCTCGTCAACGGACTCGTACGGTTCCGGCTTCTGGGCGCCGAGCCCAAGCTCCAGCCACTGCTGCCGCTCACGACCGGCGTCATCCTCTACGCCGCCTGCCACCTCACGCACGCCAACCCGTACCTGGCGGCGTTCTCCGCGGGCGCGGTCCTGGCAGCCGTGTCGCCGGAGTCCCGGAAGGCGTTCGAGCCGCTCGGGGAGTCGCTTGCCGAGATCGCCAAGTTCGCGGCACTCCTCGTCTTCGGTGCGCTCCTGACCCCGCAGCTCTTCGGCGACCTCTCCGTCGGTGGCTACGTGGCGGTGCTCCTCGCGATCGTGCTGGTACGGCCGGGGTCGCTGCTGCTGTCCCTGTGGGGAACGCGGATCGACCGGAAGCAGAAGCTGGTCGCGGCCTCCTCGCGCGAACTCCGTCATGATCACGACGGGCCCGAAGGCGCCGAGGTAACCGTTCGGCATGCGGCCGGATGGAAGCACGAAAGTGCCGGGCCCGCGCCCCGGCAGGGCTCGGGCCGCGTAAGGACGGCGAGTGTGCCGTCGACCTTGTAGTCGGTGACTGCCTTGGCGACGGCGTCGGCAAACTTCACCGCAGCGTCCGCAGTCGCCGCCGGGTCGTGCTTCTGGGCCGTATCCCAAAGGGCGTACTGCTCAGACATGACCGCCCCACCGCCGCGTGGGGCCGACCTTGGCGCGGTCGGCTCGGGCTCGATCGAGGGCTCCCTCGGCGGCGGTGACCTTGGCCTCGGAGTCCTTCTGGGCGTTCTGCGCGTCGAGGCAGGCGATGTTCTTTTTCGTTCACGGCGGCGGTGCGGGGCCGCGAACACCTGGGACGAGGCAAGGGCAGACATGGAACCCGCCTCCTGCTCAGCGCCCTGGCCTGGCTGGCCGGACTCACCCTCGCCACCACCGCACTTCCGCCGCGCCATCACCCCGGCCCGCACCAGACGGCCGTCATGACGAGCGCATCCCTCGGCGGCGTGGCACCCGCCAGCTGGTGCTGTCCAGCGCGTACACGTAGGTCCTGATCCCCTGCGATCCGAGGAGTCACCGCATGACGACCACCCGCTCCCTGCACCGCCGTACCGCCCTGGCCGCCGCAGCCCTTGCCGCCTCCGCGTTCTTCCTGGCCGCTGCGGTGACGACGGCAACGGCTCTGCCGCCACCTCTCCAAGCCCCACGACGTCCGTCTCGGTCCCAGCGGGCGAGCACAACCAGGCGGACGTCGACTTCGCGCAGGGCATGATCCCGCACCACCGCCAAGCCGTCATGATGGCCGACATGGCCGAGACCCGGGCCTCCTCCAGCGACGTCAAGACCCTCGCCGAGGAGATCAAGAAGGCCCAGGAGCCGGAAATCGCCACGATGTCCGCCTGGCTGACGGCCTGGGGCGAAGAGGTCCCCCAGGGCATGGACGGCATGGACGGGATGGACCACGGCGACGCCTCGTCCATGCCCGGCATGATGAACGACCAGCAGATGAACGACATGCGAGGCGCCTCCGGCAAAGCCTTCGACACCATGTTCCTGACCCAGATGATCAAGCACCACGAAGGCGCCATCACCATGGCCGAGACCGAGAAGAAGGAAGGCACCTACGGCCCTGCCAAGGAACTCGCCGACGACATCATCACCGCCCAGAAGGCGGAGATCACGCAGATGCGGGAGATGCTCGGCACCAACTGACCCCGCCGCGGAGGCGACAGTGCTACGCGGCAGATGCCCTGACAACTGGTCGGCGCGGCATCAGCCCGCTCATGCCCAGAAGATCAAGAGCTCTGATTCTGCGGCGGTCCGACGGCGGCCGGATCAGGGTCCGAGTCCGCAGGTCACCAAGGCGTTGACGGCGGCGGTCCTGGACTTCGCCCGGACCGTTCCGGTGCTGAATGCCGGGCCTATCGGGATGCGGCCGCCGGTAGTCCCCGACGGCAAGGGCAGGTATGGGCGCGCGGACATGGTGACGTGCACGCCGCTTCTGCAGGCCTCGTCATCGAGCTCGACTCCCGCCACTCGGCGTCCGCGCGTCAGGGATGACGCGTGCGAGCTGACCGAGGATGAGGCGAACGACCTCGCGACGACGACCGCGACACCGGATGGGACACAGACGACAATGCACGACTGAGCCCGTGGGGCGGCACGTCCGGGCCGGCGCCATCTTGATCACGGTGTCTTGGCTGGCCATGGCGTGGAGGCCAGGCCGTGGGCGATGGGATGGTCGGGGCGGGGTCCCTGCCGCACCGACGCGGCAGGGACCCCCGGCGCCCCGCGCCCGGGGCGTGTGTGGGCGCGGGGCGAGCTCGTGTGGGGCACGGTAACGGGCCGGGAGGCGGCGTGGGGCCGGACATGGGCGAACGGCGTGGCGCTGTGTCAGGTCGTGCGGTGTGCGGCGGAGATGCCGTCAGAGTGATCGGTGAGGGGAACGACGGCGGTGATCCGCTTGCCGGTGGTTTCGCGGTGGATTTCGAAGCTGCGGCTGAGGGCTGTGACCACTTCCAGTCCGTGCCGGCCGATCCGCGAGGGGTCCCGAGGGCCGATGGTGGTTAGCGAGGAACCGCCATCCCAGACTGCCACGGCGATACCGCCGTGCCTGCGCGCGAGGGTGAGCAGGCAGGGGCCCGGCGCGTGCCTGCGGGCGTTGGTGACCAGCTCGCTCACCTCGACCGAGCCCCGCACCTGCTCCCGCAGCCCGCACCTCGCCTGGAGCTCGGTCAGGAACGAGCGGGCCAGCGCACGGGCCCGGGCTATGTGCTCGCCGCTCTCCACCACGGCGAACACCGGCCTCCTCTGACCGTGGTCGGGAGTCGTCCGGTCCACGTCTGCCACTCGACCTCGCCCCATCCCGCATGTCCCTCTGCGCTGACACCCTCGGATGCCCCCAAAGCCGGACATCAATCCCGGCGGAGGAACAGGACTCGCAGACGCAGGGCGATCGCTCGTTCACTCGTCGGGGGTGCGGAGGGCGAGGATGGCCAAGTCGTCAGGGCCGTCGCTGGGGTGTTGGTCGGCGAGCGCGTCGACGGAGTCCTGCAGCGGGAGGCCGATGTCGTCGGTGGCGAGTTCGCCGGGCCAGGTTGTGGTCCACGTGCGGGCGGCCCACCTGACCGGTTCCAGCCGCAGCCGACGGCACCGTGACCTTCAGACGCGGGAGACACCTTTGGACAGTGCTGCGCGAGGAACCTGGGTGAGGCGGGAGCACCCTCGTGGGCAAGCTGTACCGCGCCGATGTCCGGCCGAATCCGGCGGTCACGCGGCCTCACGACCTGGAAGGGACGGCAAGGGCCAGGGGTTCGAGGTCGCCGTAGAGGGCTGCGTGCAGCGCAGCGGCAAGCTCACGCGCCCGCGACTCGCTGCCGACGTCGTGCAGCACGAAGTAGACCGGGCCCGCGTAAGAGTCAGGGCGGATCTCTCGATCGTCGATCAGCCGGACGATTGCGTCACGTAGCGCCTCGTACACGCTCGGGTCGACGGTGAGCTCGGGGGCGGTGAGCGTGTCGGCCTTGATCCTCCACCGGGGCCCCTCGCGCTCCAGCACGACGAACACCGCCCGCTGCTCCTGAGCCGCCCGGTACGCGGCCTGGAACCCGCCCGAGCCGCTCGCGTCGGGGATGCGGCCCGCTGGGCAAGGAATCGGAAGCGGCTCCATGAGATCCATCGTCCCAGGAGTCGCGGGAGTCTGTTGTGTGGACGCCGCAGCGTGTTCTCGCAGGTAGGACATGAGAGGCCCGCGACGCGTCTGGGCCGCATCCATGGTCCCGGCCACGTGGCGACGCCCGCTGCGCCTCATCGCTGCGTTGGCCGCCGAATCGCGGGCGTCGTCGACGCGGTGCGCGCCGGAGACGACGCCCGTCTTGAGCGTCAGCTGGATCGGGCTCGTGCGCAATGCCACTCCGGAAGCCCTCTACGAACGACGTAGGCAACTCGCCAGGAGTGTCAGGACGCCGTAGCCCTCGTCCTGGTCGTCGGCTCAGCTGCCGTCGACGGAGTGCGTCGGCACAGCTCCGCGTCTGCGAGCACAGGCAGCGAGCGGGTGGCTGACCGGCGCGACCATCAGTCGGCACACGTCCGATCTCGCCTGTCCCGGGCGAGTCACTCCGGCGGGTCCACCCGCGACCGCAGGTGCTGCCAGCAGCGGTGGACATGCCGCTCCGCCTCCCGCACGGGGCGAAAGGCGTCGTCGGCACGCGGGTGTGAAGACGGTGTGGTCCGGTCGCTGCGGCGGCGCGGCGGGTGAACGGCTCGGGGCGGTGTGCTCGGCTGCCCTGGTGGATGACGGCGGCCCGGGCGATCAGGACCGTGGTGACGACTGCCGCGGCGGTAGCGCGGCCGCTGCGCGCTGACCGGTCATGGCTGTCGGCGTCCTTCGGTTGCGGGTCGCCCATCGGCGGGAGGGCCAGTATCCGCGTCGTCATGGCCCTCCCGTCTCGCCCTTTCGCCTGTCAGCCGGGCCAGGTTCCGGTCAGGGAGCGGGTCGCGGTGGCGCCGGCGCGGTCGACGGCTGCTTTGACCGCGGCGAAGATCGCACCTTGCAGGGTGGCGGCGAGGAGCACCTCGCGCCAGGAGCGGTCTTCGTCGGTGGCGTCGGGGGCGTTCTCGTCGTGGCCGAGCATCTTCCACGCCTGCTTGAACAACGCGCCCGCGGCCATACCGCTGACGGCCCCGAGCGCCAGACCGACGGGCTTGTAGGCGATCTTCGATGCCTTCACGGTTGCTCACCCCTTCCGGCGGCAGACCAGCCACACCGCGAGCGCTCCCGCCGCGGCCAGCAGCATGCCGCGGTTGTCCCGCGCTAGGCGCACTCCCTTGGACGTCGTGTGTCGCACCGGCTCAGGCGCCTTCTCCTGCCACAGCTGACCGGCCTGAGCCGCCTTCGCCCGGGCTTGCTCGGCAGCCTGGGCGGCCTTGCTCTTGACCGGGTCGGGCAGCCGGTCCTGCGCCTGGTGGGCCAGGCCGGCAGCCTTCGCCTTCAGCTCCTCCGTCTTCAGAGCGGCCTGCTCCTTCAGCTCCCCGGCCTTGGCCGCGGCCTGGTCCTTGACTTCGGCGGCCTTCTCCTGGGCGCGGGCCTTGACGTCGGTCTTGGCCGCCAGTGCCTCGACCGTCTGCCCGAGCTCCTCGCGGGTGTGCTCGACCTGCTCACGCAGCTCCTCCGTGCCGGAGGCGGTGGGCTCGTCGTGGGGTGGCTGGGTCATCGCTGAGCACTCTCCTTGATCTCTGCCACGTCGGCCTTCACGCTCTCGACCGTCTCCTCGGGCGTAGGCGGCGCAGCCTGGTCGACCTGCTTCTTTCCACTCATGGCCATCACCGCGGCGATCACACCCAGCACCGCGGTGACGATCAGCGCCGCGGCCCACACCGGCAGCACCACCGCGAGGGCGGCAATGGCGGTGGCCACCAGCGCCTGCAGCATCAGGAAGCCCACGATGCCGGCGCCGCCGAACAGGCCGCCGCCCTTGCCGTAGCGCTTGCCCTTCTCCTTCATCTCCGCCTGCGCCAGCCGCAGCTCACCGCGCACCAGCTCCGTCAGCTGCTGCGAGGCACGCTGCACCAGCTCGCTCACCGGCTCATCGGCGCGGTGCGGGGTACGGCCGCCAGCAGGGGGCGGCTGCATGGTCGACACGACGATCACCTCCGTAGGGTTCCTGATCCGTATGAACACGAGGCCGCGCAGTGACCCCACCACTGGGCACGCGTGTACCCCGAACGGACCGGATCAGCACACCGCTCGGCCCGCCGGTTCGCGGCGGCGTCAAGCGCGTGCAAGAAGGGCGGTCGGCAAGGAGCCGCGCCACCTCCGCTGACGCGCTCGGTGTCGAGCGGCTAGAGCCAGTGAACGCAGGATCAGGCGCGGGGCGCGGTGGGTCAGCCAGGCGCTGGGCAGGCCGATGCCCGCGCCGGCGGCCGACGTCGGTGGTGTAGTGGGCACCGCTTTGCACACGTTCGACGGCGACCATGGCGGCCGACCAAATCAGAACTTCACTCCCGAGAGAGAAAGAGACCAGGCTGGCATCCGGCCATCCGCTCGTTCACTCGTGGGGGGTACGGAGGGCGAGGATGGCCATGTCGTCGTGGCCGTCGCTGGTCCTGCTGACCACTGGCCCCCGCCGCGGGAAGCGGTACCGCATGGCGGCGAGTCCGTGTCGCAGGTCTGCGACCGGGTCGCCGTCTGGCTCGACGGCTTGCCTGCTGATGCCGGGCGGTGCTTGCCGTCGCTGACCAGTCGATGGTGCGCGCGACGGTTGCGCTAGGCATGCCGCGAGCGCTGTTCTGGCGGATCAATGTGCCGCCTCTGGCGGCAGTGCACCTCACCGGGCGGAACGGCCGCTGGAACTTGCGGATGGTGGAGCTCTCGGCCTTGCCGTACTGGGAAGAGGGCTGACCGCGAGTACACCAGGGCACTGCGGAGCTACAAAGGCAGCAGTTCCGGCCGCTTCGGCTCCAGGGGCTCGTGGGAGGCTCTGCCGAGCAAGTGCTGGCCGAGCCAGGGAAGGAAGTGCTCCTTCGCCCAGCGAAGGTCTTCGAGTCTCTGGGGCTGCCGTACGCGCGCCTGCGGTGTGTCGGGAGCGGGCGCGCTCCGTACCGGGCCCAGCCCCAGAACCTCGGCGGCTCGTAGTGCGACCTGCCGATGCCCTTCGGGTGACAGGTGCAGTCGGTCATCGCTCCACGCGCGGGGATGCTGGAGGGCCTTCATCGACCAGAGGTCGACGACCAGGCAGCCTTGCCGGTCCGCGATGGCGTGGATGTGTGCCGTGTAGGTGGCGATCTTTCCGCGCAGCCGGCGCAGTACGGGTGTGTTCCGGGGATCGAACCCGGTGAACACGAGCACTGTCTTCGCGCTGCCGCCGAGCTCGACGATCGCCTCCTCGAACCGCTCCGCGATGCGGTCCACGGAACTGCCCAGCCGTAAAATGTCGTTGCCGCCGGCGCAGAAACTCACCAGATCCGGGGTCACTCCGGCCACCTGCGGCACCTGCTCGTTGACGATCTCGTCGATGACCCGGCCCCGAACGGCGAGATTGGCGTAGTGGAGGGGCGCCGGCGAGCGGCGGGCCAGTAGATCGGCGAGGCGGTCGGCCCACCCCAGGAGAGCGCCGTCGGGCGTCTCGTCGCCGAGCCCCTCGGTGAAGCTGTCCCCCAGGGCTACGAACGAGCTGATGGGAACGCCGTCACCGCCAACCGTGCTCCGCCTCTCCGGCATTCTGCCTCGCCCTCCCGGGGACACCCGATCCTGTCGCGACTCGACAAGCCGAAGGACCGGGCGAGCACCGTGAGGTACGCCGGGCGGGGGATATGCCGCAGGCGTACGTGCGAACACGAGGCGTCACCCGGCCGGGGCACCGGATCCCGAGCCGCGAGAAGCATCCTGACGCGGGTGGGTTGCGCTCGACAAGCGCATTCGATTGCGCTAACACGCGATGGCGTGATCACGCCAGGAAGAGGCATTCATCAGTGGTGATCGCCACTCGCCACGGACAGGCGCTTGGTGAAGGTCTTCCCTGCGTCCCGGGACTCGTAGACGCCGTCCTGGGTGGCGGCGAGGATGTGCTGCTCGTCGACGGCGGTCAGAGCCTGGGGCTGACCGCCAGGCACCACGGCCGTCTTCGTCCAGTTCGTTCCGCCGTCCGAGCTGACGCTCAGGGCACCGGTGAAGTCGACGCCGAACAGGGAATGCGGCGACGCCCAGGAGAGGAACTCCATGCCCGGCCCCTGGCCGCGACCGAAGCTCGCGCCTGCGTCGGTGCTGCGCGCGACGCCCTCCGTCGTGGTGGCGACGAGCCGGCTTGGATCGGTTGGGTTCACCGCGAAGTCGAGGGCCTGCAGGCGGGCACGATCCTGCCAGGTCGCGCCGTCCTTGCTCACCCGCAGCACGCCGCCGGTGCTGTCGTACCCGTAGATGACGCCCTTCGACTGCTCCAGGGCGTGGAAGTCCGCCTCGCCCTGGAGGGAAGCGGCCTTCCAGGACTTTCCGGCATCGGTGCTCTTGATCAACCCGTGGTTGCCGGGCTGGTCGCTGCCTGGGGCCGGGTGGCCGCTGGCCAGGAAGGTCTTGGCGCCGGCCACGGTGAAGCCCATGAAGTCGTCCCGGCTGTCTCCCACGAGCTGCGGGCTGCCCTTGCCGTCCGGGGTGTAGAGCCCCTCGTGGGTGGCCACGTAGAGACGGCCGTCTCCCGGGTCGATTCCGAGCCCGTGGATGTGGCTGTGCAGTGCGGGCTGCGGCTCCTTGGCCTGGGCGGCGGCACCGTCAGCGGCGATGTCCTGGCCGCATGCGGCGAGCAGGACGGTTCCGGCGGCGACGGAGACCGCAACGAGGAGAGCGCGGGTGCGCTGCCTGCGGGAGGGAGGCGAGGAGGGGGACATCGTGCTTCACCTCGTGCTGTTGGTGGTGTCTGGGTAGGTCGTCGGGTTGTTCGGCGGCTGTACGTGACGCCTGGTCGAGGGCTGACCGCCGGGCGGCCTGGTGTTCACGCGGCGGGGAGCGGACCGCCATCCGATAGTGAACCGTGCGCCGTGTACGGGATGCCGGGCGGGGTGGCGGACGAACGCGGGTCGACGGGCGGTGGGCTGTGCGAGCTACTAAAACGGCTGATGAGCGCCGACAGGCAGCGCACGCCGCTTGGGCCAGCGGGCGTTGGTCTGCCATGGCCCGACGAGCACGCAAGAGGGGCGGATCTGGTTGGTCCGCCCCTCTGGGTTCGCTGGTGAGGTGCTGGGTCAGGCGCGGCCGCGGTAGTCGTAACCGGCGTCCTCGACCGTCTCCTCGACGACGGTGCCGTCGATCGCGGTGGCGCTGGGGACGGTGACGAGACCAGTGCCGATCGTGATGTCGACGGCCTCGACCCCTTCGATCGCGCCAAGGGCCTTGGTGACGACACCCTTGCAGTGGGCGCTGTTGACGCCGTCGACCTTGTAGGTGGTGGTGTACGCGGACATTGGGCCCTCCCGAACCTGCATACCCTCGGGGGGGTATTTGGTTGCCTCGCCCTGACCTGATCCGTCGGGAGAGCCCGCAGTGCACGCGTTCGGTTAGCAGGTGAGTGCCGGGCGATCGGCCCGTAGAGCCGAACGCTCGCGCCAACGTGTGAGTGGACATCACAGCCTCGGCGTGAGCGGGATCGTCACCGTCGCCGCAAATTCGGGCCGCCTGAGAAGGGTGTGCGCGGTTGGCCCGCTGCCGCTTCGGCGGTGGTCGAAGGCAGCGGATCTGCGGGTGCCGCGGCGTCCGTGCGCTCTTCGCGATAGGACGGCAGGACCGGGCGAGCGCCGCAGATTGCGACGAGCGCGCGGGGGATGGGGTTTCGCTCGTCGTACCGTGCGCCTCCAGGGCAACGCCCGGCCCTTGCCGTTCGGACGTGGCTCCCGTGCCGCCGGGGCCGCGTCGCGAGCGTCATCCTGGTGCAGCGTCGAACCCTCGGCCAAGCGCCATAGGTTGCGTAAAGACGCGATGGCGCGATGACGCCACTGTCAGTCGCTCATCGTCCGTCCAGGAGCCGCCGCAGAACGACTTCGCTCCTTCCGCGGCGCGGTCGAGTCGGTGTCGGCGCCGTACGGGAAGCCCACCAGGTGTCGAGGTCGGCTTCGGAGACGACGGATGTAGGGGCCGTACCCGCTCCACTGTGACGGGGGGCGCCGGCCGTGTCCAGTACGGCGGCCGGTCTTGGTCCACCCCTCAGCCCCGGCAGATAGGCGACTGGGCGGCCCATGTGGGCGCTGTATGAGGTGATCGAGGCGAAGGCCGAACACCGCGCCCCAGCGCTGGCCCCGGGCGGCGAGGCCGAGGCGGCGCCGGCAGTCGACCTCATGGCCGCACTCCAGGCGTCCGTGGCGAAGGCGAAGGAGGCCCGCGGTGAAACCGGCGCCGGGCTGGCCACCGTGCACGAGATGCCCGCGCCAACGAAGAAGACCGTGGCCGCCAAGAAGACGACCGCGAAGAAGACGGCGGCGAAGAAGACGGCGGCGAAGAAGACCACTGTGCCTCCCCGGCGCCGAAAGTCCGCCTGACCCGGCGGTGCGACAGCCGAGACAGCGACCGCGGTCAGCTCTCGTCCGGACGGTTCACACCGGACTGCCACAGCCCAGGAGGCGAGACGGGCTGTATCGTCCGGCCGACCATCGCCGAGCGAGACGGGATGAAGGTCGGCTCCCACGACGGGTTGAGATTTGCCGAATTTTGCCGTCCCAAGGGCAGGTCAACGTTGTAGCCGGGCCAGCAGGGTGCGGGCGAGGGCGATATGGCGGTGCGTGGGCTCGAGGACAAGCTGCGCGTCGTCAAGGATGCGGGACAGTTCTTCGGCCGCCTCGGCTTCATGATCGGCGGCCAGCAGCGCCTGAGCACGCTGGATGCGACTGTGTATGACATGGGGGTGCTCATGGCCCAGGAGTCGGCTGCGTTCGGTCACGAGCCGGGTGAACCCGGCGATCGCTTCGTCGGTGCGTCCCGCGCGAGCGGCGAAGGCCGCCTGGGTGCTGCGTATGGCGAGGGTGTGGGCGTCCTGGGGGCCCAGGACGCGTTCGGCATCCACTAAGAGCAGACGCAGTTGTCGTTCGCTGTCCGCCAGGTCACCCGCGAGGCTGGAGAACCAGATGAGGCTGCGCCGTACGGCCAGTACCTGAGGGTGATCGGTGCCCTCGTGCCGTATCCGATCCTGAAGGAGGCTCTGCAGGTGGCGGACGGCTGAGGTGGTGTCACCGGCTTCGCCTGCGAAGTACGCCTGCTGATGCCGGGCCGCCAGAGTGTCGGGATGATCGGTCCCCAGAGCCGCGGTGGTGTCGGCCACGAGGCGGGTGAAGGCGGCAGCGGCACGGTCTGGTTCGCCCGCCTCACCTATGAAGAACGCCCACTGATGCACGGCAGCCAGCGTCTCGGGGTGCGCGGGGCCGAGGTCCGACCGTCTGCGCAGAACGATGGCGTGAAGAGCTTCCGAGGCCTGCAGCGGCCGTCCACGGTCGCCCACCACAATCGCGAGCATGAAGTCGGCGCCCGCTGCGCCGCCCTCGCGGGCGCGCTCGAGAGCCGCGGCCGCTCGCGGCAGCCGCCCCGCCTGATGGGCCACAAGCCCCATGTCGTAGGCGTCGGCCGGCTCTGCCCGGGAGAGCAGCGAGTCCCACAAATGGTCCGGTACGGCAGGCAGATTAGGAGCGGTCAGGAGATAGTCGAAGGCGGTGTAGCCCTGGCTGTAGTTCCCCATCAGCAGCCCGCTCGTGGCATAGGCGGCCTTGCAGGCCCACAGCATCGCCTCGTCGAAGGGCTCGGGCTGGAGATCGGGCCCGCCGCGTTCGGCAAGGTAGGGGAGGTGCAGGTCCCTGAGCCATTCCCGGCTCGCCGGCCTGCGCAGCCCCGAGCGGCGGCAGTCCACCGCCGCGGCGACGATGGCCGCTCCCCGCGGGTTGGCACCCGGCGCCCAAGCGTTTCGCCACGCCGCCAGCAGCTCGGGGCCGGCGGCCATGATCTCTGCGAGCCCGAACCGATCACAACTGTGCAGAGCGAGCTTGATCCGCGGATCTCCTCGGTGAGCCGCCGCACGCTGCTGCTCCGCAGTCGACCAACGGCGCTCCAAACGGACCTTCACGGCCGAGGCCAGCACATCGCGCTGCACCCGCCAGGCATCCCGGTCCGATCCGGTCAGCCTGCTCTCCTCGCGGGCGTCGTAGCGGCGTAACTCCTGCGACCGCATCGTCGCCAGCACGGCGACACGGCCCGGTCTGCGCTCCAAGAGACCGTTCAACATAGCTGCGGTCACCCCGTCGGCCCCCAGATAGTTCTCCAGATCATCCAGCCACAACACGGCGCGGCGGCACCGCCGCACAGCCTCCGCTGCCGCGGCGAGCCCACCTCTGTCCAAGGGGCGGACGAACACGTGCCGAGGAAACGACGACCGCACAACCTCATAGGCCAGCCGCGTCTTGCCGGCGGTCGACTCGCCCACGACGATGACGAAGCCACCGCCCAGCAGGGCCTGACGCAGCAGCGGCTCGGCGTCGCGTTCCACGTAGGGCGGCGCACTGCGATGACCGGCGTGCTCCTCAGCCGGATGGACGCCGGCGAGTTCGGGACGGCTCAGCTGCTCGACCCTGGGCAGACGCCCTGACGACGTCCGCAGCAGGAGACCCGCAGACGAGGCAGTGCGCTGTGGTTGCAGACGTTCCGCGAGCAAGGTGTACAAGGTCGTACATGCCGCGCCGATACCCGTCGCCAGGGGACCGGACGTCCACATGGCGGCTAACCCCAGGGCCACGGCGCCCACGCCCACGGCCGTCAGGTACCTCAACCAGCCCGGTGCCAGTCGGCCGCCGTCGTGCCGGAGAAACAGTGACACGCTGCCCCCATCGCGTGACGTGGCCTCCCATTTTCATCACGGTGCTCACCGATGTCGAGGGCCTGTTAGACCTGAGCCGACGGGCTGCGATCAAGGGATGGAGGGCGAGGGTGCCAGTACGTGAAAATGGGCGGGCTATGTGACGGTTCATCACGCGATTTCCGTCCCACGACCTCCCGGCGGACTTGCAGGCCTGAGCCGACAGGTCGCTTGGAGCGCTCGGTCAGCCTGCAAGGCTTGTACCGACCCACTTCCCAGTCCGCCGACGCACTGGCCGGCCTCGTGGGTAGCGGCCAGTGAGCGGTACAACCGGATACCCCCGTGCCTTTCTTGTACCGCTCTTCGTCGAAACCTGGGGGCCGTGCGCCGCGCGAGCCTTTGCGTAGGCGGGCGGCCTGGCTGTCTGCCTTCTCCGGAATGGTGTGCGGGATGCCTCGATGTCGCAGGTGCCGGCGGCAAGGACCGTTGCTGTACGCCTTGTCGGCCGCGACGCCCTGCGGCTTCTTGAGCTGCCTGCCGCGCCCGTGTCGTGGGAAGCGGATCTTCTCCGGCACCGATGTGAATTGAGTGCAGTCCGCCCGCTGCCCTGGCGTGACGAGCAGGGGCAGCGGGCGGCAGCGGCCGTCCACGCTCAGATGGACTTTTGTGGTGAAGCCGCCGCGAGAGCGGCCAGGACGGCCCCGGTGCGCCACCTCTACCAGGCGGCCGTGCAGGTTCTGCCACGGCGTTTCGTCCTGGTGTTCTGCCGTTGTGGCCCCCTTTGAGCGGGCTTAGTGGTGGGTTGTTGCGAGCTCCCGCGGCGTGCTGGTGCGCGCGAACGATCGTGGAGTCCACGGAGATATCCCAGTCCATCTCACCCGCTGCATCGGCCGCGGCCTGAATCTGCTGCAGCACGCGCTCCCAGGTTCCCGCACCGCCGATCGTACGGCGGTGCAGGGTAAGCCGAGCGCGTGAGTGGGTCGGGTCAGGTGGACGGGCTCGCCACGCCGCTTCGTTCACCACGAAGTGGCCGCTTGAAGCTTCGTCGAAAGTGCCGCTCTTGATCCACTCACTGAGCGCCGTCTGGTAGGTGGAGTGCGGGCCGCGCCAGGGGCGGTTGGGGCGTCCTCCGTACGGTGTGCCCGACTCCGGTGTGCAGCGGTCGCCGGAGCAGCCGGCGAGGTGGAGCAGGTGGCTGCCGCACCGGACCTGGACGAGCAGTTTCTGGGACGAACCGAGGCTGTTGTAGATGAGGGTCGAGTTGACCGGAGGCGCGACCCCGTCGTCGGGGCCGTGGATGACCAGCGCCGGCGTGGTGAGCTGCGGTGCGACTGTCTCGTTCCAGCCGTAGCTGGAGAAGTCGGGGCGCGGCTGACGCCCGGCGGGTCGGTCGTGGTGCCTCCCCAGGTGCTGCCCAGCTGGTCCTCCTCCCGCATCTGCTCCCAGAGCTGCTCCTGGGTGTAGGCCGCCAGCCGGGATCCGGGCCGGCGTCCAGCCGGGCAGCTCGTCCGCCAGTGAGCCCGCGAGCATGCCGCTCAGGGGCGTCGGCGGAGCTGTAGAGCCCGGAGACGCGCTCCATCGGCGACTGGTGCACGCCGTTGGACCGAGGTGGCTCGGGGAGCCCTGCGGCTTCGAGAAGCGTCGGCGCCACATCGAAGAGGTGGCAGAACTCGGCGTGGGCGCGCCCCTGGCCCGGATGCGGTTCGGCCAGTGCACGGTGGTCCCGTTGCGGGTGCCGCCCCAGTGCGAGGTGACCTGCTTGGTCCACTGCGCGTTCACCGAAGCGGCCGGCCGTGGCTACGACCGGCCCGGGGCGGTGAGCTCGCACCGTACGCCCACCACGCCTTCGACTGCCCGTGCCAGGCGTTCCGCGAGCGGGATGCGCGTGTTGTCGTGGACCTCGCCGGACAGCGTCACGACGCCGGCATCGACACGGACATCGACCTGGTGGCGGGAGAGGGAGAACAGGTGCTCGATGACGTCACAGCGCACCTCGGCGGCGAGGTCGTCGTCCGGGCGGAGGAAGACCTTGAGGAGGTCGGCGCGGCTCACAATCCCCTGGATCACGCCGCTCGCGTCGACGACAGGCAGCCGCTTGACGCGATGGGCGCGCGGCCCGCGGCAGAGATGCCTCCGGGGTGACGGTGACGGCGGGCGAGGTCATCAGGTCCGCGGCCCGCCGGGACCCGGCCTTGGCAGTGGCGTCGAGCCGCCGCATCTGCTCCACGAAACCGATGCGATGGTCATGGAACTCCTCCTTCAGCAGCAGATCGGCCTCGGAGACCACGCCGACGACGCGACCTTCGCCCTCGACGACCGGTACGGCCGTCACCTTCCACCGCTCCATGGCGGAGACGATCTCCTTGAAGTCCGCGCCGCGCTGGACGGCGACCACCTTCTTGGTCATCACGTCGGAGACGGTGAACGGCTGAGGAGCCATGGCCCACTCCTTACGTGAGGAGTCGGCGCGCCATCGCCGCCGCGACGGTTGCGGATACCGCCTCACTGACGGAGGCGTCCTGTGCGCAGAGCTCACTGACGGCCTGTCCGTCGAACTCGAGGGCGTGTACCTCAGTGGTCGTCGTGGCGTCGAAGCGCCAGCGATGAGGAGGGATCATCCAGGAACAGCCCAGGAGGTCGCCGGGCACGAGTGTGTCGACGGGAGCGATGCTGCGACCTGGAGCGTGCCTGCCCAGGACGACCCGACCGGCTTCGATGATCCAGAAGCGGTCGGCGTGTTGCTGCTCCTGGAAGATGAGCGTGTTTGCGGGGAACCGGACTGGGCGGGCCTGCTGCAGGAGCTGGTCCCGCGGCTCCGGAGCGAGCTCGTACAGCAGCATCCACATGGTGCTCATGAGGTGCCTCCAGCCCTTCCCCCACAGGCTCACGTGCGGCGGGCGCAGTAGGGAAGGGCCGTGCGGGTCGCTCCAGGGGGCCGAATGGTCCCCATCTGCAGACCAGGACGGCCCCGTAGCGGGGTACGACGGCCGGTCCAGCCCAGTTCGTGGTCGATGCGGTCGCGCAGCACCTCGGAAGCGGCCGGCTCGCCGTGGACGTGGTAGGTGGTGTGCTGGGGAGGCGAGCCGCGCAGCCAGTCGATGATCTGTCCGGCGTCAGCATGGGCCGAGAAGTGAGGACGTCGGCGGCCTCGGCCCGTACGGGCACGTACTTGTCGGACATCTTCAGCGCCCGCGCCCGTGAATCAGGTCCCGAGCCGGGGTGTCGGCCGCGGCGACGCCGACCAACGATCACCGTCGAACCCGGACAGGAGCGCTGGTTCCAACCGTGAGAAGTGGTTCTGCGCGCGAGAAGCGGTTCAGGCGAAGGTGAGCACCTCGGATACGGGCCGGCGCGGCGTGGTCTGCCCCTGCGGGCCGTAGCCCAGGCGGATCACCATGTGGACGAAGCCGATCGTCGACCCGGGATCGCGGGCGCCGGAACGCAGCTCGGGCCATTCCAGCGGCTGGGACATGAGGGAGGTGGCAAGGCCGTCGAGAGTGGCCTGCAGAAGGACGCGTTGCATCGCCTGGCCGGCCTTCAGCCATTCCTTCGGAGTGTCCGCGAGCGTGCCGAGCAGGGCGATCTGCGGCCTCTTCTCGAAGCGCGCCGACACCCGGCCGGGCACCCGTCCGGGAGCGCCGAAGTCCCTGACGGGGGCGGTCACGTCGTATTGTCGTGGACCGAAGGCGTAGGAGGGGATGCCCTCCGTGGCAGGGCCTTCCCCTGCCGCGCCTGTGCGGGTCCAGGCGGCGATCTCCGCTCGGACGGCCTCGTCCGCCGCTTCGAACAGTTCGGAGGCGTGGACGAGATCCATGACGGTGTCGGTGTGCCAGGCCCCGGGGACGACCAACCGGCAGCCCTCCAGCAGAGCTGCGGCACGTAGCTCGTCGATCACCTCGGAGGGGATCTCCTCCTCGGTGAAAGGGAAGCGGCTGGTGTGCCGCCGGGCAAGGGCTGGATGGAGCGTGTCCAGTTCGCTGTCGGCGTCGTCGGGACCGTCGAACCGTACGTCGGCGAGGTGCCAGGGGTCGGCGAGGGAGGGCAGCAGCTGCACCACCGGGTGGAGGGCTCGGTGGGCGGCGGCGACCCGCAGCCCGAACAGGGCGGCGCCGCAGCCGAGGTGGAGGGCGCGGTGGTTCGGGTCCTCGCGCGGCATGCCGCGCGACGGATCGCCGTGCAGCTCGATGACGCCGGTGTCCGTCCGGGCGACGAACTTCCACGGCTGCGCGTTGTGCATCGAGGGAGCCGTGACGGCGTCTTCGATCAGCGACGTCACGAGTGGTCGGGTCAGATGGGTGGTAGACACGGTTCGTCCTGTCTGGGTGGGTCACCAAGCGATGTCGTGCGGTGTCCGGAGAGAGGACGTGAGGCGTGTGTCGTCCTCGTAGAAGGACAGCCGGTCCACGACCGCGACCACGCCGTCGACCCGCTCGGCGAGTTCGACGAGCATCTGGGCCTGGCTGTGCCGCCGGACCCGACCGGCTAGCGTCACCACGCCGTCGAGGACGTGCACGTCCACTGCGTCTCCTGGCAGGTCCATGGCTTCCGCGAGGACGTCCTCGCGGAAGCGGCGCCTTACCTCCGCATCCGGGCGGAGGTAGACGCCGAGCAGGTCACGGCGGGTCACGATGCCCACCAGTCGCTCCTCCACGTCGACCACGGGAAGGCGCTCCACTCCGCGACGCACCATCAGCCGCGCCGCGTCGGCCACCGTCTCCTCGGCGTGAACCGTGACGGCCGGCGAGGTCATCAGGTCCCCTGCGGTCAGCTCGTGACGGGCCAGGAGGTCGCTCTCGGAGACGACACCGACGACACGGTCGTCGTCGTCCACCACGGGGATCCCGCTGATGTCGTGCTCGGCGAGCAGTTTCGCGATCTCCCGGAACGATGTCGCGGGGACGGCGGAGACCACCTCGCCGGTCATGAGACCGCCGATCTTCATGTGCTTCATCGCCGCGCCTCCTGCTGGGGTCCGGAGGGTGTGCTGTCCCGTGTGACCAGCCTCCAACACGCGCCTGAGGTCGGCGAGGGCCGAACGGTCCCAGGACAGGACCGAACGGGCACGTCACTGCCCCTCCGTACCGGATGCCACGGTGGAATCAAGTCCCTCGGACCGTGTGAGGAGGAACCATGGACGGAACCACGGCCGGTCCCGGCCTCGGCAGGGTCGTCGTCGGACACCGCGGCCTCGGCGGACTCTCCTCCCTGCTGCTCGGCTCGGTCGGCTTCGAGGTCGCGGCCGTTGCGACCACGCCCGTGGTCGTGGTGGGCGGGGCCGCCGACCCCGCCGAGGTAGGCGTCGTCCTGGCAGCGGTCCGGGACGAGACTGACGGGGGCTGCCCCCGTGCGGCGGCCCGCGAGGCCCTGCTGCGCAAGGCGCCTCCACGACTCATGCATATCTGGGGTACGGGGTTGTCCGGCGTGCCACGGCTGTGCTGCGCAACGGCGGCGAGGAGGTCGCCCGCGATCACGTGCACGTCCTGACGGAGATCTCGGTCAGGTCCGGGAGGAGTTCCCGGACCTGACCGTGCACGCCGACAGCCAGAAAAGCCACAGTGTGCCCGGAGCTCTCGTCGCGGCGTCGCGCCACGCCGACCCGCTCGTTGTCGGAGCCCGACGGTCGCCCCGCTATCTCGGGCCTACCATCGGACGGACCACGCTCGGCCTGCTGCAGCACGCCCACTGCCCCGTGGAGCTCATCCCCCGGCAAGGGCGCGGACACGGGAGCACGTCATGACACGCACCGCGGCCCGACGCGACATCGCGGCCCGTCGTCGTGGGCCGTCGGGCGTCGGAGCCGGGGTGGGTACACCGGGATGGGGATCGGTTCCGTGTCCACGGGCTGCCGCACCGTGCCCACTGCAGGGCTGCCGGGTGATCACTGTTCCCGCAGGCAGACCATGCCGAGGTCGGCAGCGGAGCGGGCGCCCGTGCGGGTGCGGGAGACGACGGGATTCACCCAGGAGGAGGCCGGCCACCGGTCCGCCGACACAGGGCCCAACGAGGGGGCACCGCGAGTAAGCCCGCACGACGAGTAAGCCCGTACGGCCGCACGAGCGGGTCCTGGCCCGGCTGACGGACCCGCTGATCATGGTGCGACGCGGGGCCGTCGTACTGACCCTCGCGATCGGCGACCACCCTGACGCGATCGTCATCGGATGGTCGTCCTCGTGAACACGACCGCCGGGGGTCACGCGACCTGAAGGGCCGCGCCCCATGCCCTCGCGCGATCCCGTTCGCCTGCGCGCAGCGGTCCTTCGGTGTCCTCGATGATGAATCCCTCCGGTTCCGCGACGAGTTCGTAGCCGTGGCTGCGCAGCCGACGTGCGATGCCGCCGGCGGCGGCGCCCGCCAGTCGCATGTCTGCCCGGGTGTCGAAGGCCGCGGCGGCATGGGTGCCGGTGTGGGCCTTCGGCAGCGTGTCGTGGAACCAGTCGCGGACGCCAGGGCCCTCGGCGCCCTCCTCAGGGGTGTAGGTACGCTCCTCCTTCTCGGCCTCTTGCTTCTCGGCCTTCAGCCCCATCTTCCGGCTCATCCCCGTCGTCATGCCCCGCATATGGGTCGGCCCGCCGACGACCAGCAGGTCGGTGGGGCCGATGCGCTCCGGCAGTGCGTCGGCCACTGCCATGCACTCGACATCGGCGTCCGGGTGTGCTTCCTTCACGCCCTCTCCGATCGCGTCAGCGATCTCGCGCGTGTTGCCGAACAGGCTCTCGTACACGATCACGGCACGCATCACGCCTCATCTCCTCATGTGCTTCGTTCTCCGGCTTCCGCAGCCGCTCCGATCGCCCGCAGCGCTCCGCGCAGCACGATGCCGACGCCCGGGGAGACGAGCGTCCAGTAGCGGCCGAAACGGGTGGTGGACACCGGGTCGGTGCAAGCGGTACGCGCTTCGTAGGTCAGGAGGGACCGCCGTGCGCCGTAAGGGTGGATGACGAAGGCGGCGGCCATCTTCGCCCAGCCGGGTTCCGCGAAGCCCGGGTAGTCACCGGGGTCGACACGGCGCCACTCGATGGTGGGCTTCCACACTTTGCCGACCGCCCCGAAGACGATCTCGCGCCCCGCGCGCTCTCCCAGGGCCACCCAGGGTTGAGCCAGGTCCTCCCGATCGCCAGCTGCTGCGATGTCGAACAGGTCGGACACGCGCATCGAAGGGGGTGTGGGCACGGGGCGACGGCGCACTCGGTCCGGCATGCCACGCGCCCACATGACCGCGTCGAACAGTGGCGAATGTATGGACAGCATGTCCAGTTCACGGGCTGCGCGGTACACGACGTCCGGCTCGGCGACGATCACGGCGCACTCCAGGCGGGAGAACCGGAACTCGGGCAGAGCCGCGTCGAGCAGGAGCGGCTCGGCTGTCGCGGTGACGCTTGGCTGGGCATTCATGGAGACCTCCCGCATCCGACCCCACCAGTCTGGTCCACAGGACAGCGATCTCGCTGGGGTCGAACGGTCCCCAGTTCATCGCCGACGTCTCCGCCCGCTCTTTGCGGCTGGCGTCTGAGCTGGGACTCCGGAGCCTCGGGCTGTCTTTCGACAGGTGGGTAGGAAGTGGCGGTGGACTAGAGCGTGTCTCTTTGATCGGTTGGTCAGTTGATCGGATGTGTTCGTTTGATTAGTGATCACTGATGCGATGTGGGACCGGATCGAGCCGCTGATGCCGGCCGATCCGGTCCGCGGCCGGCGATGGGCCGACCACCGCCGAACCTTGGAGGCCATCGCGTGGAAGTACCGCACCTGCTCGCCCTGGCGGGACCTGCCGGACGAGCTCGGCTCGTTCCAGACTGCTCACAAACGGTTGATCAGGTGGGCCGTGGATGGAACCTGGGAACGCATCCTTGCCGCAGTTCTGGCAGCGGTCGACGCTGATGCCGACATCGGTTGGACGGTCTCGGTGGACTCCACCGTCTGCCGGGCCTACCAGCACGCCGCCGGAGCCAGGAAAAAGGGGGCGCCGAGTCGGGACATCGCTTTCACCTACTGGACCCCGTACGACGCGAGGATGCCCTGGGGACCGGACCACGGCACCCCGGAGGAACTGTCCGCCCGACTCGCTGAGGTCGGCGCCCGGGCCGCAGCACTCGAGGCCGACCTCACGGACCCCGACGCCGCTGCCGCCGTGCTCAACGGAGCCGGGGCCGCGCTCGGCCGGCCCGTGACCGCCCTGGTCCTGGCCCACGCCGAGTCGGTTGCCTCCGGCCTTCTGGACACCAGCCTCGAAAGCTTCGACCGGCACTTCGCCGTCAACGTCCGGGCGAGCTGGCTCCTCATCCGGGCCTACGCCAAGCACTTTCCCGGACCGTACGGCAGTGGCCGCATCATCGCCCTCACCAGCGACCACACCGTCGGGAACCTGCCGTACGGAGCGAGCAAGGGTGCCCTGGACCGGATCACCCTGGCCGCCGCCCGGGAACTGGAGGTGCTCGGCGTCACAGCCAACGCCGTCAACCCCGGCCCCGTCGACACCGGTTGGATGACGGACCAGGCCCGGCAGACACTTGCGCGGGCCACCCCACTGGGCCGACTGGGCACACCACGCGAGTGCGCCCATCTCGTGGCTTTCCTCTGCTCTTCCGAGGGCGGCTGGATCAACGGGCAGTTGCTGCACAGCAACGGCGGCCTGCAGTACGTTCCCGGCACCGACGACACCGGGACTGTAGATCGGTCGGTGTGACTCCTGGTTACGAGTTGGTGCGGTGATAGCGGGTGGGACATGTCTCCCTCCCTGTTCAGTGCGTCTTCAGGGGGTGATGTTGCGGTCGGAGACGAGGGCGGCGATGGCTGGGTGGGTGGCAGGAAGGTTCTTCCTTGCGCAGGCTCAGCAGGAGGGTGACGCAGAGCAGGTCCGTCCCGTCGACGGCGAGGTGCGGTATCGGTGCGGTGCTCATCGGGGCAAGGTCTGAGTGACGCGCCACAGCCGGCGGGGCAGGTCGCCCTCCTCGAAGGCGTGCACCTCGTCCAGGGCCCAGTCGGAGGCGAGGGCGTCGACCAGATGGCGGTCGAAGAAGTGGACGGCAAAGCCGCCGTGCTCGTAGATGTCGTCGCCGTGGGCGGTGCCGGCGCCGTAGTGAGCGTCGCCGGTGTGCCGCACGGTGTAGACGAAGACGCCGCCGGGCCGCAGAACGCGGCGGATCTCGCCGACCAGGGCGTGGATCTCCTTCGTGGACAGGGCCATGCACAGCAGCATGTGCGCGAAGACCGCGTCCACCGAGTCGTCCGCCAGGGGCAGCCGGTCGCGTACGTCGTGCACCGCGGTGGCCACCTGGTCATCAACGCCCTGGGCGCGGGCGGCTTTCCGTAGCTGCTCCAGGCCGGTGGCGGAGAAGTCGGTGGCCTGCACGCTGAACCCCTCGCGGGCGAGGTACAGGGCATCGCGGCCGTGCCCGGCGCCGAGCTCCAGCACATCGCGGGCCCCCGCCGTACGGAACACATCGGCCGCGTAGGTGGCGGGTTCGGAGGGCTGCTCGCCGTACATGCCGGGGTGGGCCCTGTAGGTGCCCTGCCAGTGCGCCCGCTGCACCTCGGCCAGGTCCTGCTCGCTGTCCGCCATGGTTCTCCGCTTGCTCCTTCACCGGCCGACGCGGGCTACCGGGTCAGCTTAGACGGCCAGGATCGGGAGCCGATATCGGTTTCGCCACTGCCGGAGGTGGGCCAGGGTGCGGAAGTTCCAGCGGGGCGCGGTGCGGCTGCACATCCTGCATCACGCGGCCGAGGAGGAGATCCACGGGGCGTGGATGACCGAGGAGCTGGCCTCCCACGGCTACCAGATCAGTCCCGGAACGCTGTATCCGACGCTGCACCGGTTGGAGGCCGACGGGCTGCTGACCTCGGAGCAGCAGGTCGTCGACGGCCGCACCCGGCGCGTCTACAAGGCGACCGAGGCTGGGAAGCAGGCCCTGGCGGAGGACCGCAGGGCCCTGGCGGAGCTGGCCCGCGAGGTCCTGGGCGACGGCGCGCCCTGATCAGCCGCTGGAGACTTTGATCAACATCCTCGAGGGTGTCTCCTCGTGAAGCTCGCGGACAGGCCTGTGCGGGGGAGCCGGCGGGAGATCCCTTCGGCAGTATCGGCCTTGCGGCGGCGAAGGTCACGCAGATCTGACATACGCACCTTCTCGGAGCGAAGTGCGGCACGGGCCGTGCCGGGGCGTACGGTGGAGGAACCGGCGGGTGGCGAGAGGTCGTGAGTCCGACATGGTGATCTTCGAGTTGTTGGACGTGACCCTCGTCTCCGACGAGTTCGACCGGCTCGCGCTGCCGCTCGACCCGGATCCGGACCGGGGACCGGTCGACGTCCCGGAGGGTGCGGTCGTCAGCCTCTCCCTCTCCTTCCGCGTGGGCGAGGAGCTCCGCGGGCTGACCTTCGACGAAGAGCGGCGACGGGGCGGCGACGTCGTCGCCGCCACCCGGCACGTGCTCGGCGGGTTCCGCGCGGGCGGGCCGTACGAGCTCCAGCTGCCGGCCGTGCGGATGCCCGTCGGGCGGGCGCACTGCGGAACGTACGAGGTGACCGGGCGGTTCGCGGACGGCGAGGGCCGGGAGCTCGCGCGGGAGAGCCACGGCTTCCGGATCGTCCACCGGCCGCCCTACGAGACCTCCGCGCCGCACCACCGCCATCGCCGGTCGACCACGGCGGCCAGCTACGCCTGAGCCCGTTCGGTGCCGGTGACGGGGCGGGGTCGCCCCGCGGCGCAGGTCGCGGCACCCGGCTTCACGAAGGCAGCCCTCAGGCTCCCACCAGCGCCGTCACCAGGCGGTTCATCGCGGGCCGCGGGTCGGGACTGCCCGGCCAGGAGGTCATCAGCAGGTGGTGGGCGGTGCCGACGACGGCGAGGGCCACGGTGTCCGGGTCGACGCCGTCCGCCACCCGGCCGAGCTCGCGCTCGGCCTTGAGGTAGTCGGCGACGGCCTCCTCGATCGCGGCGAAGCCGGCGGCGCCGGTCTCCATGGCGTCGCGTACGCGCACCGCCGCGGTGGGGCGTGCCATGGCGAGACCCGAGAGGGCCGGACCGCCGCGGTCGAAGAGCGCGAGGACGACGGCGTCGAGGTTCCCCGCCACCGTGCCCTGCCCGGCCAGCCCCACCAGTGACCGTGCCTTCGCGGCCGTCAGCGCGAAACGGTCGATGCAGAGTTCGGCGACGAACTCGTCGAGTCCCGCGAAGTGGGCGTGCAGCAAGCCCTTGGCGCAGCCCGCCTCCGTGGTGATCGACCGGCTCGTGAGCGCGCCCGGTCCGTCCCTCTCCACGATCCGTTCGGCGGCGGCGAACAGCCGCTCGCGCACGTCCGGAGTCGCCACTCCACGGGGTGACATCGGCCCTTCTTCCTCCCGGCGCGGGGCGCCGTCATCGGCGCGGACCCTCGGATCGTAAGCGCATTGCCAGTTTGGGCGCACGCCCATACAGTTTGGGCGCACGCCCATTCTCAGTTGTCACGTACCTCTGGAGGCATTCATGCCGGACATCGTCAACGCCGAGCAGGCACGCGCCTGGAACGGCCGTGAAGGCGCTCACTGGGCCCGCACCCAGGACCGGTGGAACGCCGTGAACGAGGGCTTCAACGAGCCGCTGCTCGACGCCGCCGGCATCACCGACGGCCACCGGACGCTCGACATCGGCTGCGGTGCCGGGCAGACCACCCGCCTCGCCGCCCGCCGCGCACCGCGAGGAAGCGCCCTGGGACTGGACCTGTCCGGGCCCATGCTGGGCGAGGCACGGGACCGGGCGGCGGCCGAGGGCGTCGCCAACGTGACGTTCGAGCAGGGGGACGCGCAGGCGTACCCCTTCGAGGCGGCCGGGTTCGACGCGGCGATCAGCCGCTACGGGGTGATGTTCTTCTCCGACCCCGAAGCGGCCTTCGGCAACATCGGCCGGGCGCTGCGCCCCGGCGGACGTCTGGCGTTCGTCTGCCCCGCCGAGCCCGCGCACAACGGCTGGGTCGTCGCCATGACGGCACTGCGCGGCATCCTGCCGGTCGGCGACTTCGGGACGCCCGGGCTGCCCGGCATGTTCTCCCTGTCGTTCCCCGACCGGATCCGTGCCGTCCTCGCGTCCGCCGGGTTCACCGGCCTGGCCGTCGACCCCGTCGAGGCGTACGGCGCGTGGGGCGCCGGAGCCGATGACGCGGCGGAGTTCCTGCTGGGCACCGGTCCCGGCCGCCATGCGATGGACCAGGTCGACACGGCCGCACAGGAGCGTGCCCGCCGCGCGCTCACGGACCACCTGCGCGACCACGAGGCGGCGGACGGCACGGTCCTGCTGCGCAGCGCGTCCTGGCTGGTCACGGCGGAACGCCCGTAGGGCTGTCCGGCGGAGGAGGGCCGTGTGCGCCTGATCCGCCGGACAGGCCCTGGCCCGCTCCCCTCCGCCGGCGCGCCGCCGGACGCCCGGCGGGGCGACCGACGGCGGGTTCGGAGAGACGATGGGGGAGGCGGGAGGCGAGCGGAGTTCCGAGCCTGCGGTCCGCCAGTGAGGGGCTGCGCTCGAAGCGGTGGGCGGAAGGGGTGCCCGGGTGAGTACGTCCGATGCGTTCCGGGACGAGGTCGGCGGGACGGGTGGTGAGCCGCCGGCGACCCCTGGCGGGCTGCTGGACGTGCTCAGCCTGGCCGCGGTGGTGCTGGACGACAGCGGACGGATCGCGCTGTGGAGCCCGCAGGCCCAGGAGCTGTTCGGCTACTCCGCCGACGAGGCGCTGGGACGGTTCGCGGGCCGTCTGCTGGTCGACGAACAGCACCTCGATCTCGTCATCGAGCTGTTCACCCGTGTGATGGAGAGCGGGCGGCGCTGGGCGGGCGGCTTCCCCGTCAGGCACAAGGACGGCACCACGCGGATGGTGGAGTTCCGCAACATGCGGCTGGACGACGGCAGGGGCGGCCGCTACGCGCTGGGGATCGCCACCGACCAGGTCACGCTGCGGCGCGTGGAGCGCGACCTGGCGCTGTCCCTGCGGCTGATCTCCCAGTCGCCGATCGGCCTGGGCGTCATGGACACCGCCCTGCGGTTCGTGCTGGTCAACCCGGCGCTGGAAGGCATGAACCGCCGCCCCGGGCAGGACCCCGCCGGCTCGGCGGAGGGTAAGACGCCACCGTTCCTGGGCGGCCAGGCCGTCACGACGGTGATGCGCGAGGTCCTGGCCACGGGAGTCCCCGCCCTCGACCGGTTCGTGGTCGGGGAAACCCCCGTCGATCCGGGCCAGGAGCACGCCTGGTCCGTCTCCTTCTACCGGCTGGAGGATCCGTCCGGACGGGTCCTGGGCCTGGCCACCTCGGTGGTGGACGTCACCGGACAGCACCGGGCGGCCGCCGACGCCGCCCGGTCACGGCGCCGGCTGGCACTGGTCGCCGACGCGTCCGTACGGATCGGCACCACCCTCGACCTGAAGCAGACGGCGCGGGAACTGGCCGACGTGTGCGTGCCGGAGACGGCCGACCTGGTCACGGTGGACGTCCTGGACAGCGTCCTCCAGGGCCTGCGCACCTCGGGGGTGCCGGCCGGCCCGGCGCGCTTCCGGGCGCTCGCGGTGGTCTCGGCGTACCCGAGCGAGGCCGTCGAGGCCCCGGACCGCGTCGGTGACCTCGCCGAGTACGCCGCGGACCGGCTGGTCACCCGCTGCGTGAACACCGGCCGCCCCGTCCTGAGGGCGACGGTGACCGACGAGGACCTGCGCCGCATCGCCCGGGACGACGAATCCGCCGCCGTTCTCGCCGCTGCCGGCATCCACTCGTACCTCGCGCTGCCGCTGATCGCCCGCGGCGAGGTGATCGGCGCCCTCGGCCTGATGCGGGCCCGGAACCCGTCGCCGTTCGACGAGGACGACGTCACCCTGGCCGGGGAGCTCGCCGCCCGCGCCGCCGTGTGCATCGACAACGCCCGCTGGTACCAGAGCCAGCGCCACGCCGCCCTCACGCTCCAGCGCAACCTGCTGCCGAACCGGCCCTCACGGCGGCCCGGGCTCGGCATCGCCCACCGCTACGAGCCGGCGGGCGCGACGAGTGAGATCGGCGGCGACTGGTTCGACGTCATCGCCCTCCCGGCCGACAAGACCGCCCTGATCATCGGCGACGTCATGGGCAGCGGCATCGAGGCGGCGGCGACCATGGGCCAGCTCCGCACCGCCACCCGCACCCTGGCCCAGCTGGACCTGGATCCGTCCCAGGTCCTGCACCACCTCGACCAGGCGACCGCCGGCATGGACCACACCTTCACCACCTGCGTCTACGCCGTCTACGACCCGCACGGCCGGCAGTGCCGCATCTCGGTGGCGGGACACCTGCCACCGGTCCTCATGCGACCGGGGCGGGCGCCGGAACTCCTCGACCTGCCGACCGGCGCCCCCCTCGGGGTGGGCGGCGTCCCCTTCCACACCACCCGTCTCGACCTGAGCCCGGGGGACCAGCTGGTCCTCTACACGGACGGCCTGGTGGAGACCCGCGACCAGCCCCTCGACGAGCGCTTCGCCCTCCTCCTCTCCCTGCTCGCCGGCCCCAACTGCGATCTGGAGGACACCTGCGACCTCCTGCTGCGCGAACTGCGGCAGCCCGGCGATCGCGACGACGTGGCCCTGCTCATCGCCCGCGTGCAGGCGGAGCAGGCGGACTGATCCCGCGGGACGCGACGTGGCCGTCGCGTCCCGCGGGTCCCGGGCGGTCAGCCCACGAGGTGGCCCTGCCGCACCCGCTGCCGGTCGGACTCGCCGTCCGGACGCGCGAGCTTCTCGCCCTCGACGTCGATGTCCGGCAGGAGCCGGTCGAGCCACTTCGGCAGCCACCAGGCGGACCTGCCGAGGAGGGCGAAGAGGGCGGGGACGACGGCCATGCGGACGACGAAGGCGTCGAAGAGGACGGCCGTGGCGAGGCCGAAGCCGATCATCTTGACGAAGTCGTCGGACTCCATGACGAAGCCGCCGAAGACGCTGGTCATGATGATCGCCGCGGCGGTCACGACCCGCCCGCCGTACCGGAAGCCGGTGACGACCGCCTCGGCGGGCCGGGCGCCGTGGACGTACGCCTCGCGCATCCGGGACACCAGGAAGACCTCGTAGTCCATCGCCAGACCGAAGACCACGCCGATCATGAAGATCGGCATCGTGCTCATCACCGGGCCGGGCTGCTCGATGCCGAGCACGTCGGCGAGCCAGCCCCACTGGAAGACGGCGACGACGGCGCCCAGCGCGGCGGTCACCGACAGCAGGAAGCCGAGGGCCGCCTTCAGCGGGACGAGCAGCGACCGGAAGACGACCATGAGCAGCAGGAACGCGAGGCCGACCACCAGCGCCAGATAGGGCACGAGGGCGTCGTCGAGGGTCTGCGAGAAGTCGATGAACATCGCGGTCTGCCCGGCGACCAGGATCTCCGTCGCACCCGTGCCGGACTCCAGGCGGGGCGCGAGGGCGCGCAGCGAGCGGACCAGTTCCTCGGTGCGCTCGTCGGTCGGACCGGTCCTGGGTATCACGGTGAGGATCGCGGTGTCGCCCGCCTTGTTGGGGGTGGCGGGGGAGACTGCGGCGACGCCCGGGCGCGTGGCGAGCTCCTCGCCGACCGCGGTGGCCGCGCCCCGCGCGTCCTCGGCCCGGACGGTGATCGTCAGAGGCCCGTTGAAGCCGGGGCCGAAGGACTCCGCCAGCAGGTCGTACGCCTTGCGCTGGGTGGTGTGCGTGGCCATGGAGCCCTCGCCGGGCAGGCCCAGTTCCAGGCTCGCGGCGGGCACGGCGACCGCGCCCAGGCCCACCACGCCGAGCAGCAGGACGGCGACGGGGTGGCGCAGCACGAGCGCGGCCCAGCGGGCGCCGAGGTTGGGCCTGCGGCGGGCGGCGCGCTTGTCGGCCCTGCGCTGCTGACGCCTCGACAGCGGCTTGCCGAGGTACTGCCGGCGATCGCGGCGGGCCAGCACCCTGACGGGTGCGAAGCCGAGGAGCGCAGGCACGAACGTGACGGCCACGAGGACGGCGACGGCGACCGTGCCGGCCGCGGTGAGGCCCATCTTCGTGAGCATCGGGACGTTCACCACGGCGAGCCCCGCCAGGGCGATGATCACGGTGAGTCCGGCGAAGACGACGGCCGAACCCGCCGTGCCCACGGCCCGCGCGGCGGCCTCCGCGCGCTCACGCCCGTCGGCGATCTCGGAACGGTAGCGGGACACGATGAACAGGGCGTAGTCGATGCCGACGGCGAGGCCGATCATCATCGCGAGCGTCGTCGTGGTGGACGACAGGCCGAGCGTGCTGCCGAGCGCGGTGATGCCGCTGATCCCGATGCCGACGCCGATCAGGGCCGTCAGCAGCGGCATTCCGGCGGCGACAAGGGAACCGAAGGTCAGCAGGAGGACGACGGCCGAGACGAGGATGCCGAGCTTCTCGCCCGTGCCGCTCATCGCCGTCTCGATCCTGACGGCGTCTCCGCCGGCCTCGACGACCAGGCCCGCCTTCCGGGCCTGCCGCATCGCGTCCGTCAGACCGTCGTGCGCGGCGTCGGTCAGCGCGGTGGCCTTGGCTTCGTACGTGACGTAGGCGTACGCCGTCGTACGGTCGCCGCTCACGGCGTTCGCCGCGAACGGGTCGGCCACGGCGACCACTTGAGGTGCCTTGGCGAGGTCGGCGACGAGCCGCTCCACCTGCGCCTTACGGGCGGCGGAGGTGACCTGCTCGCCGCCGGGAGCGCGGATGACGACACGGGCGGCGGCGCCGTCGGCGCGAGCATCCGGGAACTTCCGCTGGAGGAGGTCGAACGCCCGCTGCGACTCCGTTCCGGGCATCGAGAAGGTGTCGGCGGGCGGGGCGGCGGCCGTGGAGGCCGCGAAACCCGCGCCGACGAGGGCAAGGAGCCAGAGGAGGAGGACGAGGCCCCGCCGTCGGAAGGCGAAGCGGCCGAGTCGGGAGAGCAAGGTGGCCACGGTGGTGGTCTCCTGTCGGGTGTGAGTGTCGTGGTGGGGCGGGTTGCGGGCAGCAGCGGTCGCGCCGCCGACGGCACGCGGAGGCGTCGCGTCGGCGACGGACGGTGCGCGGCGGGTGTGGTGGGGTCAGTCCTCGTCCCAGGCGACCGGCAGGCGGTGGACCCCGTAGATGTTCATGTCCGTCCGCAGCGGCACCTCTTCGGCCGGAACCGCGAGGCGCAAGGTCGGGAACCGGTCGAGCAACGCCGGGAGAGCCACGGTCAGTTCGACGCGGGCCAGCTGCTGGCCGAGGCACTGGTGGATGCCGTGACCGAAGCCGAGGTGTCCGGTGGCCCTGCGGTGCAGGTCGAGGACGTCGGGTCCGGGGAAGCGCTCCGGGTCGCGGTTGGCGGCCTCGAGGGACAGGGTGACGGTCTCGCCGGCCCTGATCGTCCGCCCGTCCAGTTCGACGTCCTCCAGCGCGGTCTTCACGGTGGTGTGCGCGATCGTCAGATAGCGCATCAGCTCCTCGACGGCCTGCGGCGCGAGCGCCGGGTCCGCGCGCAGGGCCTCGGCCTGGCCGGGATGGACGAGCAGGGCGAACGTTCCGTGGGCGATCATGTTGGCGGTGGTGTCCAGCCCCGCGGCGAGCAGGAAGCCCCCGAGGCCCACCAGCTCCTCCTCCGTGAGGTCGGATTCCTGGGCGAGGTCGCCGAGCAGGTCGTCGGAGGGCACGGCGCGCTTGGCCGCGACCAGTCCTGCCATGTACTCCTGGAGCCCGACCATCGCGGCGTACCGCTCCTCGGGCTCCACGTCCTGTGACATCAGCGTGTGGGCGTGGTCCTGGAAGCGGTCGCGGTCGGCGTAGGGCACGCCGAGCAGTTCGCAGATCATCAACGCGGGGATGGGCCGGGCGAACGTCTCGACCAGGTCGGCGCCGGGTCCGCGCCGCTCCAGGGCGTCCAGGTGCTCGGCGGTGATCTCCCGTACCCGCTCGGTGAGTTGACGCATGCGGCGTACGGTGAACTTGCCCGCGAGGAGCCGTCGGAAGCGGGTGTGGCCGGGGGCGTCCATCCCGGTCATGTCGCCGACGGGTGCGGGCGGCAGCGGGCCTTCCGGGCCGCCGGGGAAGGGGTGGTGCATCAGCTCGTACCGGGAGCTGAAGCGGCGGTCGCCCATGACGGAGCGGACGGTGGAGTGACCGGTGGCGAGCCATCCGACGTGCCCGTCCGGGTACGTCATCCGGACCAGCGGACTCGCGTCGCGCAGCTCCGCCAGGCCGGCGGGCGGGTCGAAGGGGCAGCCGGCGGCGCGCTCTGTCGGGAGGGTGACGGGCTCGGTCGTGTCGGGTCGGGGCGTCGGTTCGTGCTGCATGGTGTCCTCCGGTGGAGAGCGATGTGCGGTGGGCTCGCGAGGGGGAGCCGGACATACCGCTGGGTGAGGTGGCTGGGGGCGGACGAGACCGGCTTCGTGTGGTGCGCGCAGGTGCGCGCGGCGGCGGGGAGCTCGCGGCGGAACGGATCGGCGGACGCGGCAGGGGCGTCGGGCGCCCTGGCCTCCGAGCGGTTCCGGGCGAAGACGACCAGGCGCAGCACGGCGAACCGCGCGACACCGGCGAGTGCGGAGGCCGACAGGTAGACCCCCTGTTCGAGCGCCGCATCGGGCGCCTCCACCAGCTGCCGCAGGGCGACCATCGCCGCGCAGGTCACCGCGTACGCGGCTGCCGCGGACCCGGCCGACTGCGCATGCTGCCGCCAGGTCGCCCGCCCGCCGGCGCCGAAGCTGAAGCGGGCGTGCAGCTCCGTCGCGAGGAGCGTCGAGACCACGGTGACCAGGGCGTTCGCCAGAACCCAGGGGATCCAGGAGCCGAGCGCTGCCACGGCGAAGCTGGAGGCGACTCCGATGCCGCCGCCGCAGAGCGTGAAGCGGGCGAAGGAAGCGAGGGCGCCGGGTGCGGCCCGCCGCCGGCTCCGTGCCGTCTCCATGATCCGACCCCCTTGATCCCATGGCCAACCAGCTCGGCGCGCACCCCACGACGCGGAAGACCGAGGGGCGCGTCGTCCGTGGCGCCATCATGGCACATTAATGGCGCCACCGGGGAGCGGGTTGGCGTCATGGTGTCAGCACCCGTGGCGTCGTGGTGGCGTTTTCCGTCGTTGCCCCGGCGCTGTATCAGCCCTGAATCAGTGCTGTATCGGCGCTGTCGGCGGGCGTGTGGCCCCAGGAAGTGCCAGGTGATGCCCGCCTTGGGCCCGGGCTGCTCGTGACGCCCATGCCGACTCGGCTCGATTGCCGTGGATCCTTGCAGGCCGGAGGGGTTGCACCCCTGGCCGTGCCAGCCAAGGCGCCACGTGGGCTTGCGAGTGGCGCCATAGTGGTGCCACTATTGCGTCATGGACCTCACGCCGTATGTCGACACTCTCCGCCGTGAACTCGCGGTGGCCGCCGAAGCCGGCGGGGAAGACGCCCGCGAGCTGGCCGAGAGGCTCACCGCTCCTCTGGAGTCGGCGACCCGGCTGACCATGCTCAACGTGCTCTCCGCCGCCATGGACGAGATCACTCGCGAGATCGCGCCCGGCTCCGTCGACGTGCGGCTGCGCGGGCTCGACCCCGATTTCGTGGTGACGCTGCCGCCCGTCGACCGCGGCGCCCCCGTGGAACACGCCGCACCCGTCGAGCCGTTCAGGGCCCCGGCCCCGGCCGAAGGCGACGAGGGCGGCACCGCCCGCGTCAACCTGCGTCTGCCGGCGCACCTGAAGACCCGCGCCGAAGAGGCCGCCGCGGCAGAGGGCCTCTCGGTCAACGCGTGGCTCGTGCGGGCCGTGTCGGCCGCCGTCCACGGCGGCGCGAGGCCGCGACCCGCCGAGACCACCCAGACCATCGGACAGAGCATCACCGGCTGGGTGCGCTAGCCGCACTCCGCCCGCCCCACGTCACCCTTCATCCTTCACCCACACCACGTCCCACCAGCGGGGACGCCCTGAAGACCCAAGAGGACGGGACAGCCATGCCTTCTTTCGACACTCCCGCACCGATCTCGGTCACCGCCCACGTCGAGGCCGGTTCCATCCGTTTCACCGCGAGCGACCGCGTCGACACCGTCGTCGAGGTACGGCCCCGCGACCCGAAGAAGGACCGGGACGTGCGGACCGTCGAGCAGACGGAGGTCCAGTACGCGAACGGCGCGCTGACCGTCAGGACGCCGAAGCTGCGCAACTCGCTGCGCCGTCCCGGCACCGTCGACGTGACGGTCGAACTGCCCGCGGGCTCGGACGTCGACATGACCGGTGCCTGGGCCCAGGTCCTCGGTGAGGGCCGGCTCGGCGAGGTCCGCGTGAAGACCTCGTCCGGCGACGCGCGCCTCGACACCACCGGCCCGCTGCACCTGAGGGCCTCCCACGGCTCGATCACCGTGGACCGCGTCGAAGGCGCGGCCGAGATCACCACCAGCTCCGGCAGCGTGCGCGTCGGCCTCGTCGACGGCCCGGCCGTCCTGAAGAACTCGCACGGCAGCACGACCGTCGGCGCCGCGACCGGCGAGCTGCGGGTGAGCGGCGCCAACGGCGACATCGACATCCGGCGCGCCGAGGACTCGGTCACCGCCACCACCGCCCACGGCACCCTGCGGGTGGCCGAGGTGGCCCGCGGCACCGTCCAGCTGGAGACCTCCTACGGCGCCATCGAGGTCGGCGTCCGCGAGGGCACCGCCGCCTGGCTCGACGTCAGTTCCGGCTCCGGTCAGGTACGCAACACCCTCACCGCCTCCGAGGCACCGGAAGGGGCCGAGGAGACCGTCAAGATCCGTGCGCGCACCAAGTACGGCAACGTCGACGTCCTCCGCGCCAGGGCCTGACTGGCGTCGAGGGGCCCGAACTCCTCGACTCGGGCCATGCCTCGGTGACGCGACTCCGGCGACTCCGGCGACTTCAGTAAGACCTCAGCCACTTCAGTAAGACCTCGGCAACTTCAGTAAGAGCTCAGCAACTTGAGCCCCCGAACGGGAGGGCCCATGCCCACATCTGTCATGCCCACGCCCAGGCGGGGGACTGGTTCACCGTCGTCCGTCGCGATCTCCACCGTCGGGCTGCGCAAGTCCTACGGCGACAAGCTCGTGCTCGACGGCATCGACCTCGCCGTCCCGGAAGGCACGATCTTCTCCCTGCTCGGCCCGAACGGCGCCGGCAAGACCACCGCCGTCAAGATCCTCTCCACCCTCGTCGCACCCGGGCCCGGCAGCGGCCGGATCGCCGTCGGCGGTCACGAACT